>CAYYHL010000445.1:0-1504 GCA_964471775.1 uncultured Clostridia bacterium | reverse complement strand
GGTATCATCCGTGGCTGAACCTCTGTTAGATTCGCGTGGCATGGAGATGGTGGACACGGAGTTCCTTTCTGAAAATGGTAGATGGATCCTTCGGGTTTTCATAGATAGAGAAGGTGGCGTGACTTTGGACGATTGCGCCGGGGTTAGCCGAGAGCTTGGGGATCTTATTGAAGCAAAGAATATCATTGACTATCCTTACGTGCTTGAGGTTTCCTCTCCTGGGCTCAACAGGCCCTTGAAAAAGGAGCGTGATTTTATGCGCTCAATCGACAAGGTGGTAAAGGTAACTATGTCACAACCTATCAACAACAGGAGAAATTTCACCGGACGCCTTGCAGATGTCAGGGAAGGAATAATCCATCTTTCACTGGATGATACGAATGTCGTTGAGTTACCCTTAGAGGGGATTGAGAGGGCCAGACTGAAATACGAATACAATAAATGATATGTTGGTGGAGAACGGAAGATGATTACGGATTTATTGAGAACGATCGAACAGGTCAGTCGAGATAAAGGGATTGATGCGAAAATTCTGATCGAGGCCTTGGAAGAGGCTGTTCGCTCAGCTGTTAAAAAGAAATTTGGCCTCGAGTATGAGTTAGAGGTGACATTTAACAGGGAAATGGGAGAAATTGAGGTCTTTGAGTTCAAGGATGTAGTTGACACGGTAACAGATGAGAGGCTTCAAGTATCTTTGGAAGACGCCAGGAAGCTTGATCCAGAATCTGAAATCGGTGACAGTTTAGGCATGAAGATGGATACCGATGCCTTGGGAAGGATAGCGGCGCAATCAGCCAAACAGGTAATCATGCAACGGTTAAGAGAAGCTGAGAGGGACGCGGTTTATGAAGATTTTAGGGATAGGAAAGGGGAGATCATCAATGGCATCGTTCAACGTTTCGACAAAGGGGCGATCATCGCTAATCTGGGCAAAGCAGAGGCCGAGCTTCCCCTGAAGGAGCAAATCCCCAAGGAGAGCTACACACAGGGCGATAGGGTCAGGGCTTACATCTATGATGTTAGGCAGTTCAGCAGGGGTCCCCAGGTTATATTATCTCGAACACACCCCAACTTTTTGTCTGCCCTTTTCGAAAGTGAGGTGCCAGAGATTTCCGAAGGCATTGTGACGATTATGCAGGTAGCTCGGGAGCCTGGTAGTAGAGCAAAGATAGCCGTTGCTTCAAAAGATAGGGATGTTGATCCTGTAGGAGCCTGCGTTGGGATGAAGGGCTCGAGAGTGCAGGCGGTAGTACAAGAGCTGAGGGGTGAAAAGATCGATATTGTTCCGTGGGATCCTGATCCAGCGAAATTTGTATGCAATGCCTTGGCCCCAGCTGAAATCCTGAGGGTAATAGTTGACGAAGAGAATAGGGCTATGGAGGTGGTTGTACCGGACGACCAGTTATCTCTTGCCATTGGGAAGAAGGGTCAGAATGTGAGGCTGGCATCCCGAGTTGCCAACTGGAAACTGGATGTGAATGGTGAGTCAGAGTACAACAAGGAG
>CAYYHL010000444.1:0-1507 GCA_964471775.1 uncultured Clostridia bacterium | reverse complement strand
TCTATGTAACCCATGATCAGCTAGAGGCTATGACCATGGGTGATAGAATTGTGGTGATGAACGATGGACTAATCCAACAGGTAGATTCACCTCAACAGGTTTATGATCATCCGGCAAATAGGTACGTAGCTGGCTTTGTTGGATCCCCTGCCATGAACTTCCTTCCCTGCACGACAGCCAAGAAAAACGGTGACTTTTACGCCAACAGCGACAGTTTCAATCTAAAGATTCCTTCGGACAAAACGAAGCTTTTGGCTGATTATGTGGGGAAATCCGTCATTCTGGGAATTAGACCCGAACACATAACCATACGGTCCCAAGTAAAAGAGTGTGATCCAGAGACGGTATTTAAAGGCTCGGTGTGGGTTACGGAGCCTCTCGGTTCGGAGAAGCTTGTCTATGTAAAGAATGGACAACATACCATTGTTACTCGTCAGGATCCGCACGTTGAGGTGAAAACGGGTGAAGATGTTGATCTTGTTGCCGAGATGGCATTTTCTCATGTATTTGATGAGGAGACAGAAAAGACCGTTTATTAATAAGAATGTCGGTAGATAAAGATAAAGAGAGGTTAAAGAAGAGACAAGGGAAAGACAAACTTGTCTCTTCTTTTCTAGTGGTTAGTTTTATGCAAGAGGACCTTTATGAAAGTTGCTCTGCTGGTGGATGGGTATAACCTTATTCATGCTTCTCCTCTTCTAAAGAAGTTGTGGGAGAAGAGTCTCTATCTGGCTCAGGAAAGACTGGTCCACCTGGTGGCCAATTTTTGCTCCTTTGAAGGGATCGAAGGACGGGTAGTTTTCGATGCCTACAGACGCTCATCTCACGATACTGTGGAAGAGGTAGCTCCCTCCGTAAAAATGGTACTTACAGGCAAGGGCAACACAGCCGACTCCTACATTGAGAGTTTTGTTTTCCAGAAAAAATCGGATTACGATTATGTGTACGTGGTGACGGCAGATTTTGCTCAAGCAATGACTGTACTGGACAGCAAAATCCTTCCTCTTTCTCCCAGAAATTTTCTCAAGCAGGTTGAAACCTGTGAGCAAAGACTTAAGGAAAAATCCTCTCCTCCCCCCCTCGAATTCTCTTCCAGGATGGCTGATTATGTTGAAGAAAAGCTAACGCACAAGTCAATGAAACAGAAGAAATAGCCATCCCCTTCCTCCTATTTGGGGTTCTAATCCGGTAGTACCCCAGCAAGCCTATTCTGAAAAATTGTTCTCTTTCTTCGAAGCTATTCTTTGGGTAACCATCCCGTAGGCTATTTGCCCGGTTTAGTTGACAGCAAGGTTATTTTGCATAATAATTAGGCGATTTCGAGGCCCGAAGAAAGAGTTCCTTGTTATGTGTGATAATGAGCAGGCACAGGTGAGAATAACTGTTGAGAGTCAAAGGGAGATTTCCCTTCTCTGCGGCACCGAAGACGAGAATTTGAAGTTGATGGAAAAGGAACTGGGAGTGGAGTTTGTCCTGCGAGATAATCTTCTCAGGATTAATGGGGAAG
>CAYYHL010000443.1:0-1515 GCA_964471775.1 uncultured Clostridia bacterium | reverse complement strand
GGATGGAAACAGCATGGGGGCCTGCTTGTGCTTCAGCAACAATTATCATGATTCCGATTCTGGTGATAACTCTGATCTTACAGAAACATCTTGTTCGCGGCTTAACCCTCGGAGCGGTCAAGGGTTAAGGAGGCACAATAGCTCCATTATCTTGATGCTCCAGCAGGGGACAGCTAGCAAATGACGCAGAGTTTCCGGGTCTGGAGAATAATTCGGTTATCCTTTTTGAATAACATGAATTAAGAGGAGGATTATGGATACGATGCACACTGCAAAGAAATGGTTCATTGAGGAACAGGCCAAAATGGTGGTGGAGAATTTGAAAAAAAAGGGCTACGACGCAATGTATGTACCTTCGGCGGAAGAAGCCTGTGAGAAAGTGATGCAGGCTCTTCAAGCCGGTCAGATAGTTGGCACCGGGGGCTCAATCACCCTGAATGAGACAGGAATCCTCAGTAGAATACGCTCGCTTAACTATAGGTTACTTGATCCAGATTCTCTTGGAGTCTTCTCTGAAGAAGCCTGGGAGCTCAGAAAAGAGGCCCTCAGGAAAAGCGATGTTTTCATTACCAGCATTAATGCTTTAACGCTTGACGGTAAGATGGTGTCTATTGACGGAGCGGGTAATCGAACAGCCTCCATGCTCTATGGCGGGCCCGAGAAAGTCATTGTCGTGGTCGGTGTCAACAAAATTGTACCGGACGTAGAACAGGCCCTCTGGCGAGTTCATAACGTAGCCGCAGTGTGCAACGCCAGAAGACTCAACGTCAAAGTTCCCTGTGCCAAAGTGCCTAAATGTGTTAACTGTTCCATCGAGGAGAGAATCTGCCGAGCAGTTCTTATCCTGGAGTACCGGCCCATGAGGAAGGATTATCTGGTCATAATAATCGGCGAAGACTACGGCTTTTGACCTGAAGTGAAAGAAATACTTAGAACGAGCTTAGAGGAGGAGCGAGATGACCAAACGAGAACGTGTAATCACCGCTCTTAATCATAAGGAGCCAGATCGGGTGCCAAAGGATTGCTCTGCGGCGGCCGGAATGACTGATGATACGTACAAACGCTTCATTGATTTCTTGGGAATCAAGAATGATAGAAGTGAGTTTAGCGAGTGGAGAATAGTAGCCCGATTTGATGAACGTGTGCTCGATGCATTGAATGTAGATATAGTGAGTATTTTTCTTCGCGCGCCCAGAGGATATGAACCTCGGGTGAAGCCCGATGGCAGCATTGTAAATGAATGGGGTATGGTGAGGAAGAATATCGACCTTTACACAGAAATAGTGGGACACCCACTCGCCAACCTAGAGGTGGAGGATATCGAACGTTTTCCCTGGCCAGATCCCTATGCTCCTGGTCGAACTGATGGTCTCAGGGAAGAAGTTGAGAGGCTGTATGGTGAAACAGATTATGCCATAAAAGCAGCCTGTCCCACGAATTCTTTTATGGAATTCTCTTTATGGATGAGGGGTTTTGAGCAGTTTTTTCTGGATTTGGCATCAGATGAAGAATTTG
>CAYYHL010000442.1:0-1527 GCA_964471775.1 uncultured Clostridia bacterium | reverse complement strand
CACTTTCTCCGCCTCGAGCAGGCTTCCCCCCAAGAGGAACTACTCCTCACTGATGGACAGACACTTTGGTGGTACCTTCCCCTCGAGAAGGAGGTCTACCAATACCCCACCGAGCAGCTTGGACAGGAGTTACGCCTTCTCAGTGACATCCTGAGAGGCCTCAAGGATACAGAGGCGAGTTTCCAGATCACCCTTCAGGTTAGACCTGAAACCAATATCTACCATCTTATCCTTAAGCCAGAGCCACCATGGCAGGAGATTGATCACCTGGAAGTGATCGTACTGAAAGGAGAGTTTGCTATTGAGCAGGTGGATATCTACAACAACATAGGTGGACTGACCCGTTTCCTCCTCAGGGGCTGGGAGGAAAGAGATCGATTCGGAAAGGAATTCTTCTCCTTTTCACCTCCTCCCGGTGTAAAAGTCCTCGAGAAATGAGCCCTGCTTCTGCCTGCCTCACCCAATTGATGAGCCGAGCGAAGTCCCAAGGTCATAGGCCCTTTTTAACTCCTCCTGGTCTTCCGCAACCTCTGCTTTCTCGTATGCCTTAGCCAGGACCCTGCCTGCCAATTCCATCCCCAAATAATCAAACGACCTCCGGAGCATTTCAATGAGAGGACCGCAGGCCTTTGGTCCTTCTTCCGAAGGCGCTACGATAAGGGCTCTTTTCCCCTTTAATCTTCCCGTTGCAATGAACGGCCGCAATCTGTCAATAAGGAGCTTCATCTTTCCCGTAGGACCATACCAGTAAATCGGTGTCCCGAAGATGATCACATCTGCCGCTTCCACTTTTGGATAGATCTCTTGCATCCCGTCGTTTACCGTACACACACAATCTCCTCTTTTGCACTTACGGCAATCGGCGCAGGGACATATTTCATGATCGTAGAGGTAGAGTTTTTCATATGTATGCCCCCTTGATGTCCAGCCCTTCAATATGTGTCCAACTAATGTATCGGTGTTTCCCCCTTTTCTGGGGCTGCCAATTAATGCGAGGATCTTCATTCTCTCCATCTCAGCACAAAGCTGTATAGAGCATAGTACTCTAAGGCCAGCGCGGGAAATCCCAGGTATCCAAGTAATGGCATCTCAAAGATCTTAGGTCCAGCTGCATACGGCAGCTGATACACCCACTTGGTGGGGGCCCAATAGTTCCAAAACTCCCACAGGAATCCACAGATAAGGCCACCCAAAAAGAGGCACAAGGTTCTCTGAAGATTACCATTCTGCCAATCCCTGACAATCGATTTCCTTCCTCTCATGGAGTTAATAGGATCCAATAGCAAGATAAAACCGGCCCATAGGGGAATAGCAAGGTACTTTGCTATTCTGGGAGGTGTGACAAGGATGGAGATCAGACATCCCGCTCCAATGACAATTGAGGTATATAATATAGCTTTTGGAATCTTGAATTTCCGTGTCCTAAGGTTAAATGCGCCGATACTCTCAAGTAAATCCGATGTCTCGAGCATTCCTGGTCCTATGGTTGCAAATGCCCATGTCATCCCGATCGCCGTTATCCAGACT
>CAYYHL010000441.1:0-1543 GCA_964471775.1 uncultured Clostridia bacterium | reverse complement strand
CGTTTGAAATATTCAATGCCCATCTTTACTTCCCGCTATTAACATCCTGTGAATTGATCGATTTGTCAGAGCAGATCAAAACTTATCTGTGCAAGGTGTACGGTCAGGTGCTGGTAAGTACAGATTAAGGAGTTACTGAATTCGCTCATACAGGCTCTTACAGCGATTTACAGAAGAGTAGAAGTCACGATATCAGCAATACTTTACTCTGTGTTGATTTGGAATCTCTGCTCCCTTTTGCTGTCCTGCTCTTACGTATTTTATGGGGACATCCCCAAAAACCATCAGCTGGCAGCTCGTTCATTAACTGCTCATCGGGGGCTAGCGCATGTTTTTGCCAGGACCCTCTGGCGTCCATAGTAGACACGGACACAGACAACATGTCCAAATTTGAGTGCAGCCGCGGAAGAAAGCTTATCTGCTATCTGTTGAGCGAAGAGCTTGGGATTAGAAGCGAATGTCGCTACGTCTATCTCTACCCACAGAGATATGTCTTGAGACCACCAAGCATTTTCAATGCCAGGTACAGATGAGACCAGGTCCTGGGCGAATTGTATTTGAAGTGAGGAAGGCTCTCCTGCCCATACGAGCTTAGACAAGCAGAGAAAAAGTATTACTACAAAAGCAGCAAGCCAACTTCTTTTAATCATAATCGTTCCTTTTGCTACCTCCATAATGGTGCTTGCTTCTTTTTTTGATCTGCACATGGATTGCATCCCACAATTAGACTTTCTATGGAAGCCATCACCTCCTTTCTTAATCGTTGGCTCCTTTCAGAAAAGGCAACACTCCTTCATCACTCTTCAGGTATCCCCTCTTACTCCAATCCTTATCGTAGATCTCATACCGTTCTGAGAAGCTGTTCCACCTGATATAGCCTTTCACATTCCAGTGCTTGTCATAGATACAATACTGGTTTGCGAAGGCACCCTTTCTTACGTAGCCCTGCACGTTGCAGTCCTTATCGAAAATTCTACAGGTCTCAGCTTGGGCAATGGCAGGGATCGATACTAAGAAAACCGCCAATAAGATTTTTTTTATGAACCTCATCTTCCCTCTTTGCTGCAATTGATGTGCACCACTGACCCTATACCCCTCTATTCCCTTCGTTGAGATCGTTTAACCTGGGGCTTATTTCGCACTTCGTTCCTCATATCCTTCACCCTCCCCAAGCTGGTAGCCACTATAGGGAAGTTCCATATCCTCAAACAAAATTTTGCTCCAGTCTATTCCTCCCACGTCGGCCGGTTTATCTAATAAACCCCCTCTACAATAGAATTCCTCCTCGCCTGCCTTTCCGATCTTGATTCCCTTCTCCTTCGCTACCTGCCTGATCTTCTCACGTCCCCTTTTACAATGCTCATCGAGGGCATATTCCGGTATCTCAAGGCGCTTCCCCTCTTTTCGCTTCTTTGCGACGTAACACGTAAAATCGTCACATTGCCGACTCTTATCGCTTCTACAAAGACACAAGAGTACCAGCCCTAATTGCTCCTTCGGCACACTCATCCATTTCTTGCCTCGCCTCTCAGCCTCCTGTAGC
>CAYYHL010000440.1:0-1546 GCA_964471775.1 uncultured Clostridia bacterium | reverse complement strand
GAATTTTTACCTTCATATTGGCGTGGAACGATTATATTTTTGTCAGAATTCTTATTACCTCGGATGAACTTAAGACCCTGTCTGTTGGGATAGCAGATCTTTATAATGCCACCGTGATCGATTGGGGAATGATTATGTCTGGGGGAATGATGATCACCGTACCCGTCCTGGTATTCTTCACCTTCATCCAGAGGAATCTCATTGCAGGATGGGGGGCAGGTGCAGTCAAAGGTTGAAAGATAAGGAATAAATCATCAGGAGGAGATAATGAGCTTAGATAACCTCTTCAGTTCGTTTTCCATCAGAACCCTCAAGATGCAGAGTCGTATTGTAATGCCCCCTATGGCCACAAATTACGCCACAGGGGAGGGCCTTGTAACTGAGCGTCAGGTTGCCTACTACGTAGAGCGTGCAAGAGGAGGTGTGGGGTACATCACTGTCGAGCACACAGGTATTCTGGAGCAAGGCAAGGCAAGCCCGAATATGCTCCTCATCAGCACCGACAAACATACCTCCAGCATCGCGGAACTAGTCGAAGCCGTCCACAGGGTGAGGGGAAAAATCATCGTTCAGCTTAATCACGCAGGAAGGCAAACTTCATCCGCAGTTACAGGGTCTCCCATTGTGGGGCCTTCCCCCATATCCTGTCCGACTAGAAATGAGGTCCCCCATGAGCTTTCGGTGAGTGAAATAGAGGATATCCGAGAGGCATTCTCAAGGGCAGCCGAAAGAGTCAGAAAGGCTGGGGCTGACGGTGTTGAAATCCATATGGCCCATGGATACCTCATTTGCTCTTTTCTTTCTCCTTTTTCCAACAGGAGAGAAGATGGGTATGGCGGCAACATTGAGGGAAGGTCCAGGTTTGCTGCCCAGGTCCTGAAGTCAGTGCGCGGCCGGGTGGGTCCGGATTTTCCTATCATTTGCAGGTTGAGCGGGGATGAGTATGTGGACGGGGGGCTCAGAATAGAAGAGACAAAAGAGATCGCCAAAATCTTGGAAAAAGAAGGGGCTGATGCCCTCCATGTCTCAGCATGTAACGCAGCCTCAGGTTACCTGAATCACCCACCCTATTATATAGAAGAAGGTGTCTTTGTTCACCTGGCACAGGCCATAAAATCGGTGGTGAAGATCCCTGTTATTACCGTGGGAAGAATCAAAAACCCCGTCATGGCTGAGGAGGTTCTTCGGGAGGGAAAGGCCGACCTGGTCTCTATGGGTAGAGCTCTGATAGCGGATCCCCACATGCCAAGAAAGGCGAGGGAGGAGCGTTTTGAAGAGATTGTTCCCTGCATCTCCTGTAATCGGTGCATTCAGAGCTTTAGAAAGGGCCAAGTTCAATGTGCTGTCAACCCAGAAACCGGTAATGAAGCTCGATTTAAACTCTCAAGGACCACCCGAGCCAAGAAAGTCTGGATAGTGGGTGGTGGCCCGGGTGGACTTAAGGCAGCTGAAATAGCGGCTCTACGAGGACATCAGGTGACGGTCTTTGAAAAGGAGCACAGATTAGGCGGAAGGATGAGACTCGCCGCTATTCCTCCGAAGAAAG
>CAYYHL010000439.1:0-1553 GCA_964471775.1 uncultured Clostridia bacterium | reverse complement strand
AAGACACTTGCTGAGGACTTCCTATCGAGAAGAGGGTAAGGTAAAACACAAAACGATCGCCAAGCTCTCCTCCTGCACCGAGGATGAAATAGCAGCTATCAAATTGGCGCTAAAACACAAAGGGAATCTTCAAGAACTAACCTCTATCGAATCCCTTACAGTTGAACAGGGCTTATCCGTTGGCGCTGTTTGGACATTAAAAACCGTTGCTGAAAGGCTGGGAATCGTTAAGGCATTAGGGAAAATGCGCATGGGCGTTCTGGCGCTCTGGTTAGTTTGTGCTCGATTAATTGATCAGGGCTCCCGGCTTTCAGCGGTGAGACTGGCAGGCACCCATGCGGCCTGTGATGTTTTGGGAATTGATGAGAGGTTCAATGAAGATACCCTTTACAAGGTTCTTGATTGGTGTTGCGAGAACCAGCGCGAGATAGAGGATAAGCTTTTCAAGAATAGATATCAGGAAGCACCACCCAGGGTCTATCTCTATGATGTTACCAGCAGCTACCTGGAGGGAGTGAAGAATGAGCTTGGAGAATATGGATATAACCGGGATGGGAAAAAAGGAAAGAAGCAGGTGGTCATCGGTCTCTTGACGGATCAGGATGGCTTTCCACTTTCTGTTCAGGTTTTTAAGGGCAACGCCACGGATCAGAGTACTGTATGGGACCAGATTAGAAAGCTTAAAGATCGGTTTGGAGCAGAGCGGGTAACCCTGGTGGGGGATCGAGGAATGCTCAAATCCCCTCAGCAAGAGGCACTTAGTAACGAAGATTTTCATTTCATCACCGCGATTACCAAGCCACAGATTGAAAAACTTTTAAAATCGGGTGTATTCCAGCTGGAGCTCTTTGATACTCAACTGTGTGAGATTGAAGTAGATAATATTCGCTATATCTTAAGACGGAATCCTCAGAGGAGGGATGAGATTCGCAGTAACAGAGATGATATGATTCGGAAAGCTGTAGCGTTAGTAGCTGACAGGAATAGGTATTTAGACGAGCACCCGAGAGCCAATCCGGAAGTCGCTTTAGGGAAAGTTAAAATCTACATCTCGAAAAGAAAGCTATCCACCTTTTGTATTGTTACCTTGGAGCAGCGGCGATTAAGCTTTCAGATAGATGAAGAAGCGAAGAAAGAATATGAAAAACTGGATGGCTGTTATGCGATCAAAACGGATCTTAAGAAGGAGCAAGCTGGGGCAGAAGAGATCCACGATCGCTATAAAGACCTTGCTCAAGTAGAGCTGGCTTTTGGTCTGATGAAAACCATCTTTTTGGAAGAACGCCCCTTCTTTGTGAGAAAGGCTTCCCGGACCTGCGGGCATATGCTTGTCGTTATGCTGGGCTATATGATTACTCATCATGTCATAAGATATTGGAAGGAAATTGATTTCACCATAGAGGAGGGTGTGCGGGAATTATCGACTATCAGCGCAGATGTCGTCAGAGTGGCTGGCAAGGAAATATCGATGATACCAAAGCCCCGACAAGCAGGTGCAAAATTATTGAAAGCTTTGGATATTGTTCTGCCGAAGAGTATCTTGCATTTGGGAG
>CAYYHL010000438.1:0-1591 GCA_964471775.1 uncultured Clostridia bacterium | reverse complement strand
AAGTCTTGCTTGATTCTCATACATCAGCGCCTTGACGGCTCTTTTTCCGCCGGCTTTTGACATCTGCCCATCCGAAACCAGTTTGCCGACCGCTCTACATATCACCCTGTCAAAAACTTCAAATCGGCTGCCTTCAGATAAGATTTTTCTCCCGTCGCACACAGGGCCGCCGCTCGAACTGAGCAGAGATGCGCCGGCAGTATGGAGCAGGTATTGTTCCATTACATAGGGTGTATCATTGTGCCACCATGGAAACCCTGCGTGCACGTTTGCAAATGCCCTCTCAAGCATCAGGTTAACATGAGCGTATGTTTGATTCATCGGGTAGAGGACGAGATGGGATTGATGAGGAGATTCTCCACTGAAAAATTTCGAAAGTAACGGTATGAGGTTTTCAACAATGTGTACCGTATCTAATGAAACATCGCCGCCAACGTCCGTCCCCCAGCTCTTGAAGAGATATTCATTGGCATTCCTGAAAGCACCATAATGGATTTGGGTCACCATTCCTCTCTCCTGGTTCATCTCACACAGTTTGTGCATCAAATAGGATATAAACTCCCCTGTTTCCCTGGATCTGATCCCGAATTTCTTCTTTTTCTCGTATGCGTCATGGAAAATCTCTTCTGCTCTTTTCTCCCTCACTTCTAATCCATACGGTTCCAGTAAACCGTGGTCGCTAGCCTTTGCCCCCCTTTGCGCAAAATAGTCATGCCTCTCTCTCAGGGCCTCCACAAGGCCACTGAACGTTGTATCGTTCCCGGTCAATTGGCAGATTCTCTCGACCTTTGAGCGCCAATCGTCGGTGAAGATATTGCAATAGGCGTCTGGCCTGAAGGTTGGTAAGAACGTGATTCCTTCTATTTTTTTTGCCATTTCGTGATAGCGCAAATCATCTGCGGGATCATCTGTAGTACAGAGAACCCTTGCCCGGATCTTTTTCAGTATGGCTTGGGGCAGCATGTCCTTCCCTTTTAATCGTTTGTTGGCCAATGTCCATATCCCCTCGCCTGTATCCCCGTTAAATAACAGGTCAATATCGAACATCCTCCGCAAGTCCAAGTGCAACCATTGATGAACATGATTCCCCTCAAGGTCGGGAAAGACCTTACTCAGTGCCATCCACTTTTCGTAATCGGAAATCTCAGGATCCCGAGCAAGGGCGTGCGAAAACCCAGGCATTTTTGCTGCAAGTTGGATGATGTAGTGATCGTTGTTTGCATATTCTTCCCTGGGCTCAAGCACTTCTGCTCTCCAAATATTGGGAAAAGGATGATTTTCGACAATCTGCCTCAAGTTATGATGGGTATGGGTGTCAACGATCCCCACCTCTTCCCGAAAGGAAATCGCAACTCCATGGTACAATTGTATTGCTTCCTTTGTATCCAAGAGCCAATTCTCTCCGAGAAACCTCTCTTCCTCCGGCATTTTCCCTCCCCTCCAAAAGGTTACGTTATCTCATACCATATAATTTCTATTATAACGCCAAGCGTAAGAATCCTTAGGCCTTCCCTCATCAATTACGAGAATGACTACTCGAGCCTCTCAGGAGAGCATCTCTTTCTTCCAATCGCATGGGATTCCTTCAGCA
>CAYYHL010000437.1:0-1597 GCA_964471775.1 uncultured Clostridia bacterium | reverse complement strand
AGCTTGGCTATGGATCCTTCTAATACCACCACTATCTATGCTGGAACCAACGGTGGGGTATTTGAGAGCACGGATGGAGGAGAAAGCTGGGCTGCAATAAATGCTGGACTGGCTAATCCGTGGATTCGCACCTTGGCCATAGATCCTTCTACTCCCACCACTATTTATGCCGGAACTCACGGCGGTGGGATATTCAAGTATGAGTAGTTTGAGAAGCTCGTTATTCTGGTGGTCAGTCCCGTCTCAGTCTTCGGTGACGTGGCCACACCCCCAAGAGAAACCCTCTTTTTCAGCCATGGTAGGGGGATGAGCCCCACTCCTATTTTGCCCAGATCGAGCGGGGAAAGGAGCGTCTTCCTATCAGGCTACCTACAAGAACAAGGGCACAGGAATCGCGATCATATAAATATCTGGATAATTGACTACACCCTTTATATGAGGAGGAATCAGAGTGGGATTAACTCGTAATTACGGATGCAGGCTAACCGCAAACGCTACCCTGGAGGGGCTTAGAATAGTAGTTCTAGAGAATGAAAAATTGCGAATCACTGTTCTTGTCGATAAGGGAACCGATATTATTGAGTTTCTCTATAAACCTAAGGATATAGACTTCATGTGGCGCTCCCCTATGGGCCTCCGTAATCCAGCTACCATGGTCCCTTCCTCGGACACCTCTTTGGGATTCTGGTTTGATTTTTATGAGGGAGGTTGGCAAGACATTCTCCCCAGTGGTGGTCCTCCATCGAGGTACAAGGGAGCAGAATTTGGTGAACACGGTGAGACCTCGACTATTCCCTGGGATTTCCAGATTATGGAAGATGACCCGGAGAAGATAGCGGTAAAATTCTGGGTTAGAACTTACCGGAGTCCTTTCTATGTGGAGAAAGTACTCTCCCTCCAAAGAAACGTAGCTGCTTTACACATTGAGGAAAAAGTGGTGAATGAAGCAGACGAAGAAATGGATTTAATGTGGGGCCACCACCCTGCAGTGGGACTTCCTTTTTTAAGTGAACATTGCATCATAGATGCTCCAGCAAAGAAAGTTCTGGTTCATCCTGTAGAGGTCTTTCCCAACCAGCGTCTGGATCCGGGAGCGGAATTCTCATGGCCACTGGCCAGGGATAAGAGGCGGAAAAAGATAGATCTTAGCAAAGTGCCACCCCCTGAGAATAAGACAGCTGATCTATTCTACCTCACAGAACTAGAGAGAGGCTGGTATGGGATTACCAACAGTCAAATGAAAGTAGGATTCGGAATGGTTTGGCCAGAGAAAGTTTTCCCTTACATTTGGGTATGGCAGGTATGCAAGGGTTCCTTCGGGTATCCGTGGTTTGGTAGAACGTATAATATTGCTCTAGAGCCCTGGAGCAGCTACCCTGGTTCGGGAATTGCCGAAGCCGTAAAGTACGGAACTACTATTAAGCTAGAGCCAAAGAAATGTGTGGAAGCCACGCTAAAGGCGGTGGTTTATGCCGACATAGTAAGAGTCACAGATATTGAAGAGGATGGGAGAGTGAGTGGATACTAACCGCACCTGGCGCAGCGAAGTTAGGGAGAAAGCTCGTGGGAAAATGAGGGAGGATGAGAATATGGCTAT
>CAYYHL010000436.1:0-1599 GCA_964471775.1 uncultured Clostridia bacterium | reverse complement strand
TTCCCTGGCAGCAGTAAAAGGAACTGCTTATGAAACTTAGAAGAGCAGCGTGGGTATTGATCCTTTATCCTCCGGGAACGGGACGATGTTCGAACTTTTTTCTCCTGTATCGAGGAAGTTTCCGAAATCCCCGCCTACAGCGTACCAGCGTGATCCAGACTCATTCTTGAAAGTGACTTCTCACACCCGGGACCAGGACGGAGTTCGAACCATCCTTGAAAGAACCAAGGACGACCTCCCGATCCCTTTCAGGAGGATTTGACCCTGAAGACGATCAGCACACCGGCCAATTTCCCCGCTCCACAGAATACCTCGGTCTCTTGGCATGTCTTTCTTACACTAGTCCCACCTTAGTCACCAACCCACCTGCTTTCGAAGTCATCATCCCCGTGACTCTAATTCAGAAAGTGGTACAATTAATGGGGGCAGGTCAATGGGATCATCATAAAACAGAAAAAGAAGAGATAAACACGATAATGAGCAAGTTAGTATCCAAAACTCGTTCTTTACTCATACAGAGACCATTACTAACATATTTCATACTTACTTATGTTATCTCGTGGATATTTCTCATTCCAAGTTATCAAATCATGTTGAATTCAGGATGGGCTCAAAACGGCATAGCGCAATCCCCCCACTTGCTTATATAGGACTTATCGGCGCATTTGGTCCTTCCATCGCAGCAATGATCTTAGCTTCGATCTCCGATGGGAAAGCAGGAGTATTAAACCTGATTAAGAAGCTTACAAAATGGAGAGTGCATTTAAGATGGTATTTATTTGTGCTTCTGATACCCTCACTCTTACTCTATGTGTCAATACTAGCTTCACGCCTTTTTGGTTTCTCACTAGGGCAAACGATTTACAGCAATTTACCTTTGGTCATTCCATCCTCTATATTAATTGCACTACCATTCGGTCCCTTGCCCGAAGAACTGGGTTGGAGGGGATATGCTTTGCCAAAACTCCTGAAGAGACATAATCCTTTAATTAGCTCCCTTGTATTAGGTATCTTCTGGACCTTCTGGCATATTCCAGCATTTAGGGTTCCTGGAGTGGCGATTCCGTCGGTCTTTGAAGTGAACCTGTGGACTGTAATATTGTACCTTTTAAGTAATACAGCACTCTGTTTTATTTTCACGGCAGTCTATGATAAAACCCAAGGAAGTGTCTTAATTGCCATATTACTTCATGCAACATCTAACGCATCTTCTAACGTACTGTATTCTATCTTCCCAGACATTGAATCTATTGTCCCTCACAGAGAAGTGATATATATGCTGAATATCCTTTTAATGTTTATACTAGGCATTGGAATGATTGTTTTTGGAAAAGATAATAATCTGAAAAAATCTTAAGGGATAACAACCACTGTCATATCAATGATTAAGAAACTCCCCTAAATTTCATCTGGCTTCGTAGTAATCTGTTATAATTCAAGTAGGAAAGAACTACAGGGGCAACCAAATTTTCGGCAACTCAAAGATTCCCCCCTGCGTAGGGATCAGTGCACTCAACGACTTTTTGAGCGGCTTGCAGATTTACGTCCGGGGGACGGACGATGTTAGAACTTTTTTTGAGAATACCGAGGGGGATGTTG
>CAYYHL010000435.1:0-1622 GCA_964471775.1 uncultured Clostridia bacterium | reverse complement strand
CACCAATGCTCCCGACTGCTATCGCTACCCCTAAGGTCACTACTACCAAAAGACCCAGTTTGCCAAGTTGTCGAGTAAACATCCTAGCCTCCTTTCAATTTGACGCTTCTCGCAGAAGCATACATCTAGATGCGCCGCACATGGCTCTTCAGCAATATCCATCACCTCCTTTCTTTTGTGTCATGAAAAACCGACAAAGGTGTACCTCCCCCCCGTCACACCTATCAAAGGGGAAAAACTCGATTCCCAAATCTCACCTCATGTGCTGCCACCTTTGCTGATTCTATGCCTTATATGCCTATTTGTCAACTTTCCGCGTTAAGCCATCTAGAATCTGACCGACAAGGTATCGGTTGTGCCGTATAGAATCTGACCGAGATTCAGCATTATACCCCCTGCCTTGATAAGAAGTCAGGGAGGGAAGGACAACGCACATGAGCCCAAGAAAGCAATATCTGAAGAGACTGCAAGAAAAAGAAGGCAGATCCACATAGGTCACAGACCTATGGAATAAAGAACCAACCCCACAGCCAAACCAAAAATAAGGTTGAACAGTTTTATGATGAGCGAATCTCTAGGCGCATAAGAAAGCAGGGGGAGTATACCATGGCCATCCTGAACAAAGGAACTGGTAAAGAGCACGGAGAAAGGAACCATGCCGTTGGCGAACATCATCACAAAAACAAGGTGGGGTCCCGATTCAGGAATCATACCCACAGCTGCACTAATAATCACTATCCAGCCCGGGTGAGACTCAATAAACTCACCCAGGTTCCCATAGCTAAATCCAATATCGATAAACAGTAGAGCGAAGAAAGTCCACAGGAAAACTCGCCAGAGGTGCTCTCTGAGAATGTGAGACCAGATATGATCCTCCAGGTAATGATCGGATACACTGGCGATAATGATAACACCCAGAACTAGCAGGATGAGAAAGGTTATCCTCTCCCCACCCCAGGCGTCTGGACCTATTATCCCGGTGCCTATAGCTATGAGAAAAAGGACCAAGATGAAAAGGAGGCTCATTCGAAGAAAAGAGCCACGAGAAAAATTCTTCGCCAATGGCCTGAAGAGAGCAAATTTCTCATCTGGATGTACCTCCTGGAGTTTACATTCCTGGCACGGTACTATTTTGAAAAAGGGGACGATGAGGTCCGTCAATCGGGCAAAACCAATGCCCAGGACAAAGAGAATACCAAACAAGAGAAGGGCTTTGCCGGGAAAAAGGCTCAACATAACATAAGCTTCATCGCCCGACGTAGCGATCATACCTCCGACCATGGCTCCAAAAGTCAGTAGGCCGTGTACATAGAACGAAACATTCATAAATGCTCCCAGGCACCCGGGAGTTGCTCCCAAAAAGGAGACCACAGCATATTGGCGCCACCTACCTCCCTTGATCAAGGTTTCCATCCGTCCATTGCTCAGTACGTTGATGCAATCCACCATCAACATCATGGCAAAGACGAAAATAGTTATCATAACCGACCGAGTCAGGGCATCTACCACTCCAGGCAACTTAGGTATCTCCTTTCAAATTACTACCTGGATTCCCTTACCTTTCAGTTAACTACTCTGCGGTGGAAACAAAATTCTCTATTTCTGAATCCTTTCTTCCTGAA
>CAYYHL010000434.1:0-1623 GCA_964471775.1 uncultured Clostridia bacterium | reverse complement strand
TAAATAACGGAGAAATAGGGACATACGGACGCATTGATGTTTGTGGTCTTGACAAATATTCATATTTCTGCCACAATATTTGGGAGGATAATTCTACTAAGCACAAACATCCAAGCTTGTCGGCTGGGTACACGGAGATACTGAGAGTTGGGGTATGCTGAAGAGAGAGAATGTGGCATGTGAAGCGAAGCTACCTCTTTTCTCACATGAGAAGCTAAGAATAAGGCCGGGAGGGAGGTGATAAGCTAGTTCGGCGCGTTCGCGTGTGGAAAGAAAGCTTTCAAAAAGAAGGCGGTCAAATAGTCTAGACGTCTTCCGAGGAGCTTTCGGGGAAAATTGAGCTACACCCATGAAGACACAGACTAACCAAAACAAGATTGACGATCAGGAGGCGAAACAATGATAGGTAAGAAACACCTGAGGATGTCAATGGGGGTTTTGGCTTGTTTAGTGATTATGCTGGGGATTGTTTCCTGTACCTTTGCGGTGAAGGTGGATGTTCCCAAGGGTTTCAAGTTC
Organism: uncultured Clostridia bacterium; assembly: GCA_964471775.1. Taxonomy (GTDB): domain Bacteria; phylum Aerophobota; class Aerophobia; order Aerophobales; family AE-B3A; genus SOJT01. The sequence continues at coordinate 1,104 of CAYYHL010000434.1, read as the reverse complement.
GGAACCTATACTCAGAGACCCTGGGTTGGCGACACTATCCATGTGGCTATGGTTGCAGAACCCCGTTCTGACGCAATCAAAGAGCTGGCTCCCGAATTTGAGAAGCTGACGGGAATAAAGGTGGTTTTTGATATTCTCGCCTATCCAACCTTGCAGGAAAAACAGATGGTAGCTCTTACTCAGGGGACCGGAGCCTATGACATAGTTCACGTTGACTGTGTATGGGTCGGTCAGTATGCAGGTGAAGGATGGACAATCCCGATGGAGGAATTCATTCTGCGAACAGATCATAATACCCTATCTCTCGATGATTTCATCCCCGCTGTAGTGGCAGAACAGGGAATGTGGGAAGATAGAATCTATGGATTGCCTTGTATTCAAGCAGTGTTTGGACTGCACTATCGCACTGACATTTTTGACAAATACGGGACAGAGATTCCTCAGACCTGGAAAGAGCTACGGGAAACTGCTGAAAAACTTAATTTGAAGGAACCAGGAGTTTCCGGTATTACCTTTATGGGTAGAAGAGGAGTTCAGCTTCAGTGCACCTATGACAACATGATCTGGTCCTTTGGAGGAGAGTGGTACGATGAAAACTACCGTCCCACTGTAAACAGTGCCGCTGCAGTGGATGCTCTAGAGTACTTCAAATCTCTTATTCCTTTTGCGCCCAGTGGAGTGTTGACTTATGATTGGGATGAGACTGCCCGTGCTTTTGCCCAGGGGAAAGCAGCTATGGATCTTCAGTGGCAGAATGCTGCTCCTACTTTCTACGATGCTTCGAAATCCAACATCGTTGGCAAACACGATTTCACCTTGATTCCTGGAAAACTGCAACCCGACGGGAGCATAAGAAGAACTCCTACCTTCGGAGGTTGGAGTCTGGAGATTCCCAAAGATTCCAAAAATAAGGAAGCTGCCTGGGAGTTCATGGTTTGGGCCTCTTCACCGGAGTTGGATCCACGACTGGCCCATAGCCAACCTGGCTCACGCTTCAGCGGTCTGGAAGACCCCGCACTGCAGAAAGAGTACATTGAGTATGCCGGGATGCTAGAGTCTCTTCCCATAGCTAAAGGTCGTCCCCGCATCGCTGCTTATTCGGAA
>CAYYHL010000433.1:0-1653 GCA_964471775.1 uncultured Clostridia bacterium | reverse complement strand
ATATTTCACAATCGGTCAAAATCCCTGTATGCTAGAAATGACTTGATTTTTTCAGGCTCATACAGAAAACCTTTTTTTGCCGAAAGGCAATAGTTGACCAGGGGCAAGAAAGTGCCTCTACGAGCCTCTCCTGAGGCCATCTTTGCCAATCAGTCTAAAGTCCTGATTAGCAACTTCACCCCTTCTTACCTCCCTTATTTGGAGTTCCATTTCAGAATCCTATTTTTTACTATCTACCACATCTCCTCATTTATTTTATGGTCCAGATTGCTTTTCCCTCTATATTCAAGGAAGAACCGAGCACTCATGCGAGTAGGGGGTCTTCCCGTTCCCTCTTCGTAGCCTCATGGGGATCAGATCGAGACTATAATTTAGGGCTTCCATCGCTACCCTGGGAAAAGAAGCGAATACTCATAACCAGATTGTCAAAGAAGAAGGAATAGAGGTGGTTGAAGATAAGAAGTGAGATACCCTCATCTCCTCTGAGCTTTTGGAACATCAAAAGGTGTACTATCGGGTATAAGGGCTTAGATGGAGAGAAGCTCATATGCAGGGGGAAATCAAGGTCGTAGAGTGAGAACTCCCTTAGGCTAGAAAGAGGCAAGAGATAAACAAAAAAGCCCACTCTTTTGTTAGAACGGGCTTCCTTACGTCAAAGAGCTTCGGTAGCCTGGCGATCGCTTATCCTGCGACCCATAGCTTTGCGTCCTACCCTTACGGGTAGTTTGCCTTTATCGGCTCTCAAAAGAACCCAAACTCTTAATTATAATTAATTATACCAAGTGAAAAAACTTTGTCAAGCACTCCCTCTTCCAGGGCATTCGGTCTTAACCCGGAATCTGGGTACAATTAAAGACCCGACTTAGCCCCGGCAGGGTCATGGTCTGCCTGGCCCAAGGAGTCTACCTTGTTAGAGCTAAGGTGCGGGTCCACAGATTATGTCCCTTTCCCTCAAAATTCCTCTATCCCACAACTGGCTTGAAAAATAGACCAGAGAAACTCTTTGTCTACTGCAGAGAGAAGTTTTGCCGAAAGTCAAAATTTGGATAAAGCACCGAAGGTGCGAAATCTCGAAGCCTATGTTAGACGAAGGCGCTCCTCAATCGAAAAGTGCCTCAAGCTCATCATCCCATCTTAAGGTATTCAAAAGCCACTTATCATTTGGTTTGTAGAATACAAATGTCCATCGTATGACGTGCCGTTCCTGTTTTTGGATATAGGTGAATCCTAGTACCGTGTCCTTGACCATTTCCTCTCTGACAAGTTCATATCCGAGGGTTTTTCCAAACCGTGGCTCAATCAATGACATCTGCTTAGTAGTCTGGAGCTGAAGTTGAGTCCATTCGTTAGGACAGAAGACCCAATACGGTTCCATCCTCTCTAATGCCTCATCAACTTTGCCAACCCCTGCCAGCTTCATGAATTCTTCACACTCAGCCTTGCAATTCTGTTTGGTTGGAAACGCCTGAGCGTGGAGTTTTCCCGCCCAAGCACAACAGGCAATCATCATAAGAACTACCAGACATACTTTCTTCATGTCTAATCTCCTTTCTTTCTGGACTTGAAAACTACCCCCTCGATGATGAGCACCTTGACCCAAAAATCCCTCTATCCCACAACTGGCTTGATAAAAACCTCTTGATAGAGAAGCTT
>CAYYHL010000432.1:0-1666 GCA_964471775.1 uncultured Clostridia bacterium | reverse complement strand
AATTTCATTAAGATGGGCAATTTATCAAAGGCGGTATCGGAAGTATTAAACGAGACTGAGAGAAGAAGTGATGATTTGAAGGAGGAGATAAAATCGTTGGAATTCCAGAAAGAGAATACCTTTCAATCGCCGCCTAACGAGTGGGTGGATCATAGGTTAGAAAATCTGCATGAGACACTGAGCAAGAACACTGTCGCCTCTGCCCTGGCTCTCAAAGAAATCCTTGCTCCTATCCAGCTTGAGCCTATAGCTGACAAAGAATCGGACTTTTATCAGATTATTGACGGCGAGAAGAAGTTCAAACCCTACTATATAGCCCATACAAAAATTCAAACCCTTGCTCTATTGGATGATAGGTACAAAGGTTCGAATTGGTTGCACTGGCGGAGGGACTGGGACTCGAACCCAGACGGGCATCGCTGCCTTTCACCGGTTTTCAAGACCGGCTCCTTGCCAATTCGGACATCCCTCCACTAATCCTTCTTCTCTATCCATTCTTGCCCCCGCATATAGGGACGCAGAACCTCAGGGATGAGAACCCGCTCGTCCTTGGTTTGGAAGTTCTCCAGAATGGCTACCACCGTTCTACCGATGGCCAGGCCTGAACCGTTGAGGGTATGAGTATAGTGGGTGGCCTTCTTCTCTTCGTCCCGATACTTTATGGAAGCCCTTCTAGCCTGGTAGTCCTCAAAGTTGGAGCAGGTGGATATCTCCACGTATTTTTCCTGGCCGGGAAGCCATACCTCAATATCATAGCCAAAGGCAGCGGCAAAACCCAGTTCATTTCCGGAGAGCTTCACCACCCGGTAAGGAAGACTTAGCCTTTTCAATACTTCCTCGGCGTCCAGAAGAAGCTTCTCCAGTTCTTCATAGGAGGTCCCGGGAGTGGTGAATTTTACCAGCTCCACCTTGTTGAACTGGTGCTGTCTGATGATTCCTCGAATCTTTTTACCATATGCTCCGGCTTCTCTTCTAAAACAGGGAGTATAGGCAGTGTAGGAAAGGGGGAGATCTTCTTCGTCCAGGACTTCCTCTCGATGAATATTAGTTACAGGAACCTCAGCGGTGGGAACCAGATAATAATCATCCTTTTCACACCGATACAGTTCTTCTCGAAACTTTGGCAGCTGCCCTGTGCCCATGGTAGCAGCGTAGTTGGTCATAAAAGGAGGTAGAACCTCCTGGTATCCCCGCTCAGCATGGAGATCCAACATAAAGTTGATAAGAGCCCTCTCCAGAAGAGCTCCCATCCCCTTATAGAGAACAAATCCGCTTCCTGTCATTCGGGCGGCTCTTTTGAAGTCAAGGATCCCCAGGGACTCACCGATCTCCTCATGCTCACGAGGACAAAAATCGAACTGGGGAAGCTTTCCCCAGCGCCTAATCTCTACATTAGCATCTCCTCCTGGAACATCGGGATGAAGCCGGTTGGGAAGACGAAGCAGGAAATCTCGAGACCCTGCCTCTAACTCTCTTCTCCTTGTCTCCCACCTCTTGATTTCGGTGGAGACCTTTTTGATATCCTGCAAGAGGGAATCAGGATCCTTGCCCTGACTCTTTAACTCACCTATTTTCTTGGAATAGGTATTTTGCTGATGTTTCAGAGCATCAATTTTCTGGATGAGCTCCCGGCGCTTGCTATCCCCAAGGAGGAATCCGTCAAGAT
>CAYYHL010000431.1:0-1671 GCA_964471775.1 uncultured Clostridia bacterium | reverse complement strand
GAGAATCCGACTGCACGTTGATTACGAGAAAATCAGCGCCGCGCTGGCAAAAAATATCAGATGGATCTCTTGGAAGGATATCCTTCAGATCCTGGAGGAATTACTTCGCTTTAGGCTGCCTTACAGCGAGAAGAAGATAGTTGAAGAACTGGCTTGTTACATGAGGTACAAACTCAGGTCTTAGTTCCTGCTAGAGTAAGTCCTGATTCTGATATGGACAGATTCACAGATCGACCACGTCTGAGCATCTCGCTTCTGCCTCTAGATGCCAAGGGGTTCGGGGTTTGATTATTTCAAACACAAATCAATATTTTTCGGTTGCCTCCTCAAGTAAGATTTCATCATGAATCATTGAATCTTATTAGGTTGGGCAATCACCAATCGCCATAACACGCAAGGTAGGTCTAGCAGTCACCGGAATACCAGCGGATCAAAAATGAGTTGTTATGCCTCAGAAATTGAATGAGGAGAAGATTCCATTTCCATTTGTGCGGCTTTTTCTTCTTTTTGACCTGGCCTGGCGGATATTGTTTCTTGTGTTCAGAGAAATATTCGTAGGGCTTTTCGGTTTCTAATTAAGTGAGTGATAAGAACTCGCTGAGATAACACTCGCCGAGTATCTCGAAATGGTGAAGGCGAATCATCCCTACTTCAACAAGGAGCAGCTCTTCATTGATATCGAGCAGAAGCAGGCACAGAGTCTGCTGGGAGCGAAGGACTGGTACCTCAGGATTGTCCCGATCTGTTCCTATCTTGGAAAGAGTAGCGCACCCGAATACGGTGCCGAACAGATACACCGTGCCGGTCTGGAAGCGGGCCTCGAGAGGACCATGTGGAGTACCGGAGGGCGGCTTGGATTTGGATGGTCCTCAGGATACACGCGTCAGGATGTGGAATTTGGAGTGAACAACATCTACCGAAATGGTGTTTCCGCCACCTACGTCCAGCCCCTGTTGCAGAACTGGGCCGGCAAGCTCGACCTGCTGGAGTATGAGCTTAGCGACTACACCATCGATTACACGCAGGTGCAGGTGTATGAGAACCAGGAGAATTTTCTACTCGATTTATCGATACGGTTTCTCGACTGGGCCTTCTTTACTAGGGAAGTCGCTATCAGAGAGGAACGGTTCGAGATTGCCAAACGGGGGCTAGAGGATGTCAACAAACGGTATAGAGCGAACCTGGTGGATAAATTAGATGTGCTCCGCTCGGAAGACTCGGTACGCATTGGGGTACCGGTATTTATCCGAGTGAAGGAGAGTAATACAAGGGGAGCTTGGGATAATAGAGGTAAAGGAGGTGGAGGTGATAGCTGCATAATGGAGGGAATGAGCCGTTATAGAATGTCAACTAAAAAGGGGATTGACTTAAAGGGAGGGTGTGCTAAAGTTAGTTGAAATTTAATGTAGTGGTCCATAAAATGGTAGTCATTTTAAGGTTTTGAAACCCATATAAGGGGGAAAGGAGTGATAAAATGAAAAATAAGGTATTGCTTGGGTTGTTCGTGTTTACGGTAGCTGTGGTGTTCTTATTTGGTGCTAGTGCCACACAATCACTAGCCAAAGATAAAATCGTTATTGGTATGTCAAGACCTCTCTCAGGCTCAGGAGCTATCGTTGGAGACTCGGCATTCAAAGTAATCTATGATACATGGGTTCCCATGATTAATGC
>CAYYHL010000430.1:0-1673 GCA_964471775.1 uncultured Clostridia bacterium | reverse complement strand
TGACGGAGCCGGGCTGTCACGGGGGTTGGTCACGTCTGCTGCGACTGGTGTCATCGCGGCCTGGGGACTCCTGAAAAAGGAGGGAATCGACACCTCCCTTTAACGCCTACCCACTGCCCACCCGTTGAAATTCACGCAACGTGAGTTAGCTAGCCAAGAATTACGATTTTATTCCAAACCCAAAGTAAAAAAAGAGGATTGGATACAGTTTATTACCTCATTATATTCCTTTTACCAGCTTAATCATTTCTTCTGCTGTGAATCCCGTCAGAGTCTCTGTTCTGAGCAGTCCTCTACTACCCCAACTCAGAAAAGCCTTAGCAACTGCCTCTGCATCTTGTGCTTCAACTATTGCTACAAGATCGTAACGTCCCAGTGTAAAAACAAGTTCTCTTATTTTAACTCCGAAAGATTCTAAGACCTCTGGTCCTTCTTTTAGACTCTCAGGTAAACCCTTTATAGTTTCCATCCTTTTCTGAGTGAAATTTCCGAGAATTACAAAAAGTGGCATTTTATCACCTCTATTTTTTTCTTGGTATTTGTATGGCTCCCCACCTCGGAGCCGTTCAAAGTAGCATGATGCACCCAAAAAAGAGCCTTGTCTCCAATGGTTAAGAAAACCTTAATTATGTAACTACTAGCATTATTCGGCGTTGAAATAAAATGACAGATACATACCTTGTAACTGGAGGCACTGGCCTTATAGGCGGTTATACTGTGAAAGCACTGGCTGAAAGGGGAGACGACGTTGTTGTCCTCGACATAAAGCCGCCAAGTGGACGAATGCAATGGGTCTTGCAACCCATCTGGGATAAGGTAACTTTTGTTCAGGGAAGCATAAGCGACGACTTCCCAGCTTTGCTGAAGGCATGCAAAGAACATGACGTGAAGAGGGTTTTCCACGCAGCAGCAATCTTCAACCCTTCATACGAGATTCACCACCCATATTACTCCTTCCATGTGACTATTGAGGGAATGCTCAACGTCTGCGAGACAGCTAGGATACTCGGTTTCGACAGAGTAGTCTTCGCAGGCACAATAGGTGAAGTTGGTCCATTTGGTACAGAAGAGTACACTACCGAGCCCTTAGACGAGTACGTTCCTATGTACAACCCCACCAGGGGCACAAGTCCCTATGGCTCATCAAAGAAATGTGCCACGATCATCGGTTTGTGTTACTGGCAGACACAGGGCGTTTCATGGATAAACACAAGGTTCAGCAGATGCTGGGGATTCGGTTCAAAAAGGAGAACCATCCAAACCGAAGGACTGATCATAGAGAACGCGGTCGACGGCACACCGACAGTGCTTGAGCAAGGGGACGTGAAGAGGGGTCAGACCTACGCCAAAGAACTTGCAAAAGGCGTTGTCCAAGCCCTAGACATCAATGAAAAGGAACTCAAGCATAGAGTCTTCTTCTTAGGCGGAGACTACATGGCTTCTGATAGAGAGGTGGCTGAGATCATCAAAGAATTCATACCAGAGGCAGAGATAACGATAAAGAGGGGCGGCGTCTCGAGAAGGACCATTAACACGAAGCTTGCGCAAACCGAGTTGGGCTGGAAACCGATGACCCAGTCGGGCTTGAAGGATGCGGTAAAGGATTACATTGACACCTATCAAAGATTCAAAAAGGAAACCGCTCAATAGACTAGGCTATCAGGGATTTAGCT
>CAYYHL010000429.1:0-1679 GCA_964471775.1 uncultured Clostridia bacterium | reverse complement strand
ACCCGGTGCTCTTCCAACACGGCAAATCACCCCTGGTGGTGATGATGCCCATGTTCGTCCAATGGTAGTCCATTGGAAGGTCAAGAGAAAAGGGGGCCGGTACCAACACCGGCTCCCCCTTTTTGTCTAATGCCCAGAAAGGAGGTGATAAAGGATGGCAGAGGTTACAGTCCGTCAAGAGGAGATAGAGGTAGAGGGTAACCACTTTACTGTTACCCACATACCGACCGCTACCTCCGGGAGCTGGTTTACCGTCCACGATGTCTGTGAGGTCTGGGGAGCTGTGGCCATTGATGACTTCAGCGGTGAGGTCCTTGGCTGGCGGAATCCCCCGGATAAACTCCAAACGGAGATAGAGGCAGCCATCAAAGAAGCATTTGGCATACCGGGGGAGAGGTAGCCGACCGAGGCAAAATCTGAAAGGGCAGCTATACCCTGGAAGGATTGATTAATCCTTAATTAAGTACCGAATCGCCCTTAAAAAAGTCTCAAGAAAGGAGGTGACAACGTGGAGCTGCTCACTAAAGAGATAAGAGCGAAGCTCCCCTCTCTTGGAGCCGCCGAAAAAATACCCTCAGCTGAAAAGGTCTGCGTCGTTAAATACTTCCAGCCCTGGGGAAGCTGGACCTGGTATGCCATAGAGTTTGACGGCAAGGATACTTTCTTCGGCCTGGTAGACGGCTTTGAGCTGGAGTGGGGTTACTTCTCCCTCTCGGAGCTTCAGTCTGTCAAAGGACCCATTGGGCTAACCATTGAGAGAGATCTCTACTTTGGCATGCCCAAAATGAAGGATATCTCTGCCCTGAAAGGCAGGGAGGGTTCCTGGTGTTATTAGGAAATCCGGAAGAAAGGAGGGACCATGAGGTACAAGGACATACGCATAGATTCTGATGAAGAGAAGGAGAAGGTATATGACCAGATACACGAACTTTCCCTTCAGGGTGAGAGTGTCCAGTTGAGACAGCACAGGACCGGCTTCCCCGCCGTAACTGTGGACTGTGGGGATATCCACATTCTCACCAGCATCCCGAGCCTTGAGGCGTGGTGGGAAAAGAAGAAAATGCAAGAAAGGAGGTGACAATTGACAAATGAAAAGCAAAAAATTGAGAAGGGCATCTCCGACATTGTTGGTGCCCTTACAGACCCTATCATCGTCTTTCCTGGGGGATGGGGAGAGGATCTCCCAGAGTGGCTAAAGACCTCTATCACCCTGGAAAGGCTGGTGATGAACATGGCGGCACTTAAGGGTGAGGAGCCGACAGGGACGGATGCCGAAGCCTGCGCCTATCTTAATACTCTTTCCCTGACTCGGCCGATAGATAGCGACTGGACTCAAATTTACCTGTATATAGCCACCAAAACCTACGAGAAGTGGCGAACCAAAGAAAGCGGGGTAGAAATGCCGGCAGATGTCCGGGTGGAGTCGCTGCGGGATGACCAGCTGGCAGACCTGAATCGTCTTAAGGACTGGATCTATCGGCAGCGAACAAAGATAAGACTTGAGAGAGACCGAGCTGAGAGAAGACAGAAGAAAGAGGAAGCGACAGCCGAAAAGAAGGCTCTGCAGCCGGCATTGTTTGACTTCTAGTAATATACTAATAGTAATATATCAAGGGGTCGGGGGTTCGAATCCCCGGCCCCTTTTTTGTCTTTTCCCCCGGCGTTTTTAATATAACTAC
>CAYYHL010000428.1:0-1689 GCA_964471775.1 uncultured Clostridia bacterium | reverse complement strand
ACATCAGCGATAATACCTTGTTTCCGTATTTTTTCGCAAGAATTGAGTAGAACTCGATTTCGCTGGAACGGCTTGGCCCTCCCAAGGCCCATATCGCAGCATGTTTAGCGTAGTTGCCTCTTTTCATAATCATTCTCCTTGATCCGGGATGTCCTATATCAATTGATACGGCTATGTTAAATCCCTAAGCACTTAGAGTCAAGACGTCCAATTAGACCATACCCACCAGATTACAGCAGGGCCAGGGTCTAATCAGAAATCCGTTAATTTTTAACCCGAAAGACGTATTGACAATACATAGATTTAGTTCTATTATCATTACCCGCCGCATCTATATTAAAATAAATTAGGACAAAAGTTACATACACCAGACATTTCCTAGATTAGAGTATTTCAAATATCAGGAAGCAGACAGTATTTAAAGAACCAATTGAGAGGAGATAAGCCATGGCGACGGAAAATGAGCAGGACAAGACCCTAGAGGCGCTCCAGATTGCTATCCAGATGGAGATTGATGGCAAGGAGTTCTACCTCAAAGCGGGCAAGGAAAGCAGTAACGAGCTGGGTAAGAAGCTATTACAGTCGCTGGCTGGCGAAGAGGATGTCCACCGGCAGAAGTTTGTGGAGATATACGATTCCATCCGCAACAAGAAAACATGGCCGGTGATTGATTTTCAGCCTGACGGCGGCAAGACACTGAGAACCATATTTGCCAGGGCAACCGAGGATATAGGCTCCGACATAAAGGCGGCAGGCAGTGAGATGGATGCCATAGAAACCGCCATGGACATGGAAAACAAAAGCTACGATTTCTACCAGAGCCAGAGCAGGCGAACGAGCTACGACACAGAAAGAGACTTCTACGATACCGTGGCTGCCGAAGAAAGGGAACACCACATGATTCTCCTTGACTACTATGAGTATCTTCGAGACCCGGCGGGGTGGTTCGTTAAAAAGGAGCGGCCATCGCTGGACGGCGGCTGAGGCAGCAGGACGACAGGAGGAGGGGGAAATGAATACCAAAGCGCTGCATAAAATAGGTTACGGCATGTACGTCATAACCTCGAGAAAGGGAGACAAGTATAACGGGCAGATCGCCAACACGGTGTTTCAGATAACCTCCGAGCCACCGACCATCGCGGTAAGCATCAACAAGAGCAACCTGACCTACCAGTTCATCAAGGAAAGCGGGGTCTTTGTTGCTTCCGTTCTCTGCCAGGATACGCCCCTAGCCTTTATCGGGCACTTTGGTTTCAAGTCAGGCAGGGACATGGATAAACTCGAGGGTATCAATTACTGGATAGGTGAGACACAGGCTCCGATAGTAATTGACAACGCCGTTGCCTACATAGAGGCGAAGGTAACCAAGGATATAGACGTGGGAACCCACACCATTTTTATCGGCAAGGTTGTCGAGGCAGATATCATCAAAGAAGATGTATGTATGACCTACGACTACTACCATCAGGTCAAACGGGGGACCACTCCCAAGACTGCTCCCAGCTATGTTGAGAAAGAGGAGAAGGAGGCAGCACCCAAAATGGCAAAATACGAGTGCAGTGTTTGCGGCTACATCTATGACCCGGAACTGGGTGACCCGGACGGCGGCATACCTCCGGGGACACCGTTTGAGGAACTACCTGATGACTGGGAGTGTCCTGTTTGTGGGGCGGCCAAGAGTGAATTCGT
>CAYYHL010000427.1:0-1692 GCA_964471775.1 uncultured Clostridia bacterium | reverse complement strand
GCCGCACTATTAGTATTGGACAAAAAGCTGGTTATCAGCTTACCGATGTTGGCTTCGTGGAGAAAGGCGAACGCAAAGTCATCTTCGAACCAGAAGGTATTACTTTCCCACCCCCCTGATTTGACAATGGGCCCCCAGGAATGCTATGATATTGCTGTCTTGACTGACGTAGCTCACAGGAGGATAACCAAGAAGGCGGACTGTCCGAGACTTAAGACGGTGAACCCAACGGCCGTCTGAGGACAATGGAGTGTACCTGCCAAGGTAATCTAAAGATGAGCTCATTCTCCAAAACAGAGGGAATGAGTTCTTGCTTTAAATGGAGAAGCCCGAGGTGGGAAGATCCGCTGGGCATCTTCAAAAAGAAGTTCTTTTCTGAAGATGCCACCCAATCACCCCCAGGAATCTGGAGAACAGGAAGGACGAACAGTGAGAACTCTTCGCTATCTCTTGTTGACAATGCTTTCTGTGGTAGCGATATCCGGGTACTCGTATTCCGAGGAGAACCAGGATCTTCTCTTTCAAGTCTCCGCCATCAATGCTCTCCTGGAAGGGGTCTACGATGGAGACATAAGTTATGGACAACTCAAGAGGTATGGCAATTTCGGGATAGGGACTTTCAACAGCCTTGACGGAGAGATGATTGGACTGGAGGGCAAATTCTATCAAATAACAGCCCAGGGCTTAGCCAATGTGGTTGACGATGAGATGAAGACACCATTTGCGGTGGTGACTTTCTTTGAGCCGGATAGGACAGTATTGCTGCCTGAGACTTTGGACTATGGCAAACTAGAAGAATATCTCGACAGGTTACTACCGACCAAGAACATTTTCTATGCTGTCAAAATAGAGGGTGTTTTTGAGTATGTTAAGACCAGAAGCGTCCCCAGGCAAAATAAACCGTACCTTCCACTGGTTGAAGTGCTAAAGAACCAACCAACATTCGAATTTCGTAAGGTAAAAGGAACAGTAGTAGGATTTCGCTGTCCTCTCTATGTAACAGGGATAAACGTTCCCGGCTATCATCTTCACTTTATCAGGGAAGATAGAAAGGCGGGAGGACACGTACTGGAATGCCGCCCCGAAAATGTGAGGGTTGAAATTGATCATACCTTACAGTTTCATATGGTACTCCCCGAAGATGTCGAGTTCTATAAAGCCGATCTCGGGAAAGAGAAACACCAAGAGCTGGAGAAGGTGGAAAAGTGAGACCATACGAGGAGTAGACTATTGAAAAGCAAAAAATCGCTTCGGCCGCTCGTAGCTGTGGTTTTGGGTGTCTGCCTGGGAGTGTTAGTATCTTCTGCCTGTCAGCAAAAGCTTGCTGGAGCCTTTGCTGAGACTACTATTGCCATCATGTCCACCGCTGATCTACAGAGCGCGATAGCCCCCTATACTGTTGACGATGACGGTAGAGACCTTACAGTGGGCGGACTTGAGCGAGTTGCCTCAGCTGCAAGGAAAGTTCGTAGTGAGGTAGATGGTTCCCTACTCCTTTCATCGGGTGATGATATGATTCCGCCCCTGCTTTCGATGTTCCATGGCGAGCCGGAGATGCGGGGCATGAGCCTTGCGGGCTACGATATTGTTACGCCCGGAAACCACGAGTTCGATATGGGAACCGAGGTCTACAGGAATGCTCTCAATTTCGCTTCTTTCGAGGTGGTCTCGGCCAATTTGATTATTGATAAC
>CAYYHL010000426.1:0-1707 GCA_964471775.1 uncultured Clostridia bacterium | reverse complement strand
GGAGAATCGTGCCAGACGAAACTCCTTTTCTCCATTAAGCTGGATCTTCAATCTTGGAGTTATGTCGTAGGTCAGTTCGACTTGGGGCACAAATTCTGTTCCCCAGCCCCCGATGTCCTTGAGTCCTGCCTCTATGTTGAGATTGAGCTCTTTTATGTCCTTCAAGGTAACGTTGTGTCCCGCCAGGAAGAGATATGCTTGAGTGCTACCCGAAGAAGTACTTGTCTCACCCTGAAGTCCTCCCACTAAAGGACTTCTCAACATTTGTAGAGAAATCCTGGTCCCCATGGCCACATCCTCATATTCTACCTCATCCTGAGTCTTTATCTGTGTTCTTTCTGCCCACCCCTGGATTCTGAATTTGTTTCTTTTCCCCTTTATTTTCCGCTCTCCCCCTATATTGATTTTGTTCTTGACTCTCTGAGTCCCATCGGGCATATCCAGTTTTACCTGATGTCCTCCGAGGTCCAGAAGGATTCTTCCATCTTCCCCGGAGTCTCTAGTGAACTCTATTGCAGCTATATCTTCATCTCGACCTAGTTCTTCCTCGTAGTATTCTACCCCGCGAGGAGAATAATCCCTTCCTAGAGTAAAGACCCAGGCATTTTTTTTTGGTTTTCTACCATAGTCCATTCTATACCCATAACTATTATAAGAGCCTGCCGAGGCAGAAAAATGGAGATAGGGGAAGGGTGACTCTTCCTTTGATGGGGGAAAAGACCTCTCCAGCAACTCGGATTCTTTGAGCAAGGAAAGTTTTGCTCCTTTTCCTGGTACCATAATGGATGGCGGCAGTATCGTTGCTCTTGTAGGTGCCGTGATGGCCAGCGGCATTTTCGTACCGCTGGCGGGAAGCATAACGGAAATAGCCTCGACAGGATAGCTTGGGGGAGCATAAGCATATTGGATTATGGGTGTGGAAAGGCTGACGTGACCCAGCCTAGGAGGAGAAGGCCCCTTACTCTTTACCCAGGGGATTATTGGCGAAGGTTTTACTTGCAGACCAGGCATAGAAGGAGGCCGGTGGTATGATTTCTTCCCCCAGACCTCGCGAGGAGGTAAGGAAAGCTCCTTTTCTCCCCGATGGCCCATACGCGCAAGTATCTTTGGGCGTACGATATGTAGATAAGATCTATCTTTCCCCTTAACCACCACAATGGGAAGTTCGGTTGGAAGTTGTCCTTCCTGTCCCCAGAGAGCTTTGCACAAACCAAGAAGAATGACGACCGCAACGATTGTTTTTTTCATCTTAGCTACCTTTGAGCTCTTCGAGTCTTCTCCTTACTCTTTTTGTCCACTCCCCATTCAGACCTTTTTCTTGGAGATCTCGGAGAATTCTTTCATATTCATTCTTTGCCTCCACCATCTTGCCGAGACCCTCATAGGAAAGCCCTACATTAAAACGCGCTTCAATGGCCCGTTCTTTGTATTGCGGGTAAAGCAAAGGCACCTTCAGGTATTCAACGATGGCCTTTTCAAACTGTTTCTCATTAAACCAGCAGGTTGCCATCCGGAATTGCGCTACCACCGAGACTTCGCTTTCCTCAGCGGTCTTTATGACATAGGCGTAATTGGCCCGTGCCTCAGCAAAAAGATTTCGGTAGAAAAAGGAATTGGCCAGTTTTAGATAAGCCTGAGACGCTAGGTTACTTTGGGGGAATCCTTTCACAAAATCCTTGAAGGTTTCCCCCATCTTCTCCCAATCTT
>CAYYHL010000425.1:0-1710 GCA_964471775.1 uncultured Clostridia bacterium | reverse complement strand
CAACGAAATCAAAAAGCTGAAGACGCGAATTTGGGACTATTGTGAAAAAATATCATTATGAAAGGCTGTTCAATCATGAGGAACGAGAGAAAAAATCCTGAAATACTCCTCAAGAAACTTGAGGCAAAGGAGCACTCTGCTAGAGTGAGGTGCATCATATTCTATGTCCCTACAGTTGTCCTTGCTGTAATTCTAGTCTGGTACCTAACGCAAAGTTTTCTGACACAACAACGCTTAGCTATCGGAGGGGACCAGTCGATTCCGTCATCGGAATATCCTCTTTACTGCATTCTAGAACCCTATGATGCTGACGGAAGAGAAGTAATGCTTGATCTATTTATCATCAATCTAACTGGAATAACATATGACCAGGAAGACTTAGAAATACTTGCTGAAAGACTTTTACCAGCGAAAGACGTGGAAATCAGTCCCAAAATCCAACTGGGAATAAAGACAGGCTTTCCAGGTGAAATAATAAAAGTTGATCATGATGAAATATTCAACGAAGGAAAAGGGGAAGTGGATACCAACTGGATAGATGAAAGGCATTGGGAAATATCAGTTAAGAGAATAGAAGGAAAGGGAATATTAAGATTAAAGATAATCACTACCGTCGAACAACCTGCTATAAGTAGAAATGCTAAGGCATTGGTTCCCCTTAACATTTATTATCCTGGTCGCTAGACATCCTTGATGTATTTTCCCGAAAGAGTAGTCAGACTCTATTCAAGAGCCGGAAACAGCAGCTGGCATGGGCAGTCTGTCGAAAATTGGCAATGACCAAAAAAATTCTGATTTTTCCCTCACACCGACGTCCAAAGAGGGCTAAATTGCCACTATTTCATCGACTTCACTCTAAGAAAGTTTATGATTCCAGTTATTTCCTCCCCTCTTATTCGACAGTGAATGGTGAATTTTTGCCCTTGTCTAGAAACCTCACCCTGATTTATCAAGGCTTTCCGCAATTTCACACCCTCAAAATACCCAAAATGTCCTGGTAAACATATTGCTTTTCTCGGGTCTTACTTTGTTCAGTTACCTCCCTTGGCAGAAATATGGTGATGAGGTACAATTTCGGTAAACGTCATGGGAGAAAAATATGTTCGTAAGAAAAACCATCTCCAAGAGAAAACATGGTCCTGATGTGATCTATCTACGTCTTGCCCATAATGTATGGGATCCTCAAAGCAAGATGACCCGGACCCAGATACTTCACTCCTTCGGCAGAAAAGATGAACTTAACCTCGAGAGGATCAGAAGATTAGTTAAGAGTTTATCTTCCTATCTTCCCCCCTCAGGACCAATTAAATCTTTTGCCCAAGGACTTTAGGTTCCTCTGGTCCCGCCAGTTTGGTCACCTGAGCCTCCTTAATTACTTATGGAAGCGATTCGGTCTCGATGATTTCTTTACCAGAGAACTCGCGAGAAGATCCTTTGAGGCTCCCCTGGAGAGGGCTATCTTCTCCATGGTAGATGAAAGAGCAATATCTCCTTCCTCCAAACTTTCCCTGGTGGAGGATTGGATCAAGAACAAAGTCTATCTTCCCGGAGCCGATGAGCTCAGAGTACAGCATCTTTATCGGGCGATGGATTTTCTCTTCGAGCATCTTCAGAATCTCGATAGGTTCCAGACCCGCCATGAGTTTGCTACCTTCAACGGCACTGCCCCAAGGCTAGATTCTACAGGGGGCAAAGTTAAACATGTCTCTA
>CAYYHL010000424.1:0-1719 GCA_964471775.1 uncultured Clostridia bacterium | reverse complement strand
CGCGACACGATAGTTGACCTGGCCCAAGACCTGGATGCGGATAACAACGGCGGATGCCCAATTGATGAAGAATGACATGGACTGAAACCGCCCTCGAGCACAAGGAGAAACAAATATTGCTGGGCTGGATGACTCCCCATGGACAACTACGCCAACTCGGTTATTAACTGGACTCAGCCCGCATAGGGAGCATCCCAGTCAACGATGAAGGGCGATGGCCTTGAGGCATCGCCCTTCACCACTACTTCATCGCTACCATACTGCTCTAGCTATGATGGTGTACTAACACCCTCAAATCTCTATTTACCTCACCACCAAAACCCCAATGTCGCACGTACGGCATTCCTCAAAAAGGCTTTCTTTTTCTTTTTTTATTTTATGTACATATTATATAAAAATCCCTCCGGGCAACCTCCAATTTCCTCAAATTTAGCCCTCTATGGCCGTGTTTTAAGCCAATATCAACTTGTCTCGGGTCCGTTTCCACAATCAATCTGTCTTGCCTGAAATGACGAGCCGCAAAAAGGAGCTCCAAAACAGGTTTTTGACACCCCTTCCTTTTGAGCTAGGATAAGACCGACCAGAACTCATAAGAAAGGGACTAGAATGAACAAAGGGGAATTGGTGGAAGGGGTAGTAAATCAGACAGGGCTGACAAAGAAAGAACCCAGGGAAGAGCAGCACGCTGATTTTCTCCAGATCACCTACACCGAGACGGACAACAGAGATTGACAAACATGATAGTTATCATATGTTAACATCTATCTCGCGCTACTAAAACCTTAGGAGGTCTCAATTCTAGTTAAGTAACTTAGCTAGACAACCGTACCAGAAACATACATGATACCCTCCTGCTAGCCCGGTGGTTGCTTGAAATGTAGCCATAGAAGCTCTC
The DNA here is from genome assembly GCA_964471775.1 of uncultured Clostridia bacterium. Classification (GTDB taxonomy): domain Bacteria; phylum Aerophobota; class Aerophobia; order Aerophobales; family AE-B3A; genus SOJT01. The sequence goes on along the minus strand of CAYYHL010000424.1, from coordinate 824 downwards.
CAAGGTAATACCCTGCAGCCCGAAGCAGCCTAGAAGTTCCAATTGCACCTGCGCATCCGAAGCTTTGCAGCTGATTAGTCAAAAGGGGGTGTTCTGCCCGTTAGGAATCTTTGAGGTTTGCCACGATTTCTTGGTAGCGTGTGATGAGAAACGCAAAATTGGCCAAAATAAGGGCTCCTAGTTTTCTCAATGGGAACTTTCTTCCATTGATAGTTTTGGATCTTGCCTTTCGGCTTCTTAATTACCCCGTAAGGGACTAATTTAGACGGAGATTAACTAAGGAAATGACCGAAAAGTCAATGTATGTGACCTCAGAGGAAGAAACGAACAGAAGGATTGAGCGCACCTCTAAGAAAAGCAAACGGACAAGCATCCTGTTAACTATCTTATCGCTTGCCATTGGGATAATTGTTGGAAGAGTGGTGGCTCCTCGTTATGCGAAGCCATCCACTCAATTATTGGCAGGCTTAATGGGGGGAGGAGTAGTGGGTTGCATAGTTGGTTTTTGGTTAGGGAGGGCTTCTAAAAGACGGAGCAAAGCAGAGGAGCTTTTTATGCTAGCGATACAAGAAGAGAATCAAGAAAGAAAAGACAAGCTGCTGGGAAAGCTTGTTGATAAGTATCCTAGTACAAAGTGGGCAGATAAAGTCCTGGATGAGAGAGTAAGAAACGGGATAATGAAAGCTGGCCAAGGATCTGCAAAAACGTGGGAGGAAAAGCCTCCCACGCGGTTTTTGGGCGAAAATAAGGGCAAAATTGACCTTTGGAAGGATGCTCAAAGATTGAGGGATGAAGGATTCTCGATTAGAGCGATAGCACAGCGT
>CAYYHL010000423.1:0-1749 GCA_964471775.1 uncultured Clostridia bacterium | reverse complement strand
GTGGCTCCGCCCTATTCGTCTTTCTCTCACATGTGTTTCGTGAGGCGTAATGGCTTAGTGAGCCTGTTTTTCGTGGTTTTCCTGTCCCTGACATTGAAGGCTAAAGCGAATCGCTGGGCAAACATCATCGTAGCCATATTCTTTTTTGTTTATAATCTCATTGGCTTGCCTAAATACCCTTCAGCTTATGACAAATTTTTGCCCATTGTAGGACTAGTGTTTAATGCACTGACTGTTTGGTATGCATGGAAGTGGGTCTAAACAGGAAAGAGTGGAAGTCACACCATAGATAGGGCTACTTCTGGAGATATCTCCATCGCGCGCGATCAAAGTAAATTTGGAGGAAACTCATGAAAGCGATCGTATGCACAAAATACGGATCACCGGATGTTCTTCAGCTCAAAGAGGTAGAAAAACCTACTCCCAAGGACGATGAAGTACTGGTAAAAGTTCATGCGGCATCCTTAAATGCAGCTGACTTGGAATTACTGAGAGGTACGTTCTTGGTCCGCATCGGGGGGCCTCTAAAACCAAAAAACAAGATACTCGGATCTGACATAGCCGGGCGGGTTGAAGCGGTTGGCAGAAGCGTAAAGCAGTTTCAGCCAGGTGATGAGGTATTGGGGGACAAAGGCGCGTGGGGGTTTGGCGCTTTTGCTGAGTATGTATGTGTTCCTGAAAATGAATTAACGCTGAAACCGGCTAGTATGACATTCGAGGAAGCAGCGGCCTATCCTCAAGCGGGAATCGTCGCCCTGCAGAGTCTTCGCGATAAAGGACAGATTCAGCCAGGACAAAAGGTTTTGATTAATGGTGCGGGTGGTGGTATGGGTACGTTTGCGGTGCAGATTGCCAAATCATTCGGGGCTGAAGTGACTGGCGTGGACAGCACGAGTAAATTGGACATGCTGCGCTCGATTGGTGCAGACCAGGTCATTGATTACACTCAAGAAGATTACACCAAAAGTGGGCAGCGTTATGACCTGATTCTTGATGTTGCGGCATATCGTTCGATTTTCGATTACAGGCGTGCTTTGAGTCCCGAGGGGATTTTTATGATGGTTGGAGGTTCCTTGGCTACACTTCTCCAAGTTGTATTCCTGGGAGCTTTGATTTCAAGGATCGGGAGTAAGAAAATAGGTCTCAATACGTGGGAACCAAACAAAAGAGAAGATCTGGCTTTGCTGGCAGAGCTTTTTGAAGCCGGCAAGGTCGTACCGGTGATAGATAGACGGTACCCGTTAAGTGAGGTCCCTGAAGCTCTCCGGTATCTTGAAGAAGGACACGCCCAAGGAAAAGTTGTCATAACTATGTGAATGGATGTGACAAGCATAGAGTTAACCCCCTGAATAACACGTTCGGGGTTTGACTCTAATACCACTTAGCTGCTATACTGCAAGCGTAAGATTTCACCAATCTCGGAATAGTCAAAAAGGAGAATGAAATGGATCACAATAGTTTACAACCAACGGAGAAATCCCCAGTACAGGCGGCAACCGGGAGGACTTCCCGTCTGTTCTTTATTGATCACTTGCGCGCTGCTCTGGCTATCCTCTTAGTACTGCACCATGTGGCCATGGTCTATGGAGGGATCCAGCCGTTCTATTACTTTGAACCCCCGTTTAACGATCCTCTGGCAGGCCTGATAGCGTTAGTGTTCGTGCTCTTCAACCAGGCCTGGTTCATGGGAGCCTTTTTCTTATTGGCGGGCTATTTCACTCCAGGATCCTATGATCGGAAGGGGCCGGG
>CAYYHL010000422.1:0-1757 GCA_964471775.1 uncultured Clostridia bacterium | reverse complement strand
CTCTGGGATTCCAGGATAGGATTATTCTCCACTGCCAGTTGGATTATTTGCTGAAGGACATCCCCCGGCTGCGGTTTAGCTTGTCCCAGGGCGATGGAGGGGAGGAGAAGGATCAGGGTGAGGCCAAAAATGAAACTCTTTTTAATTCTTTTCATTTTAGTGTTCCTCCTTTGCTAATTATTTAGGTAAATATTCAGTGAAGGACGTTCTATGTTGTTGACTCCGAGGACCAGAGCAAGTAGCCGTACCCTTTGAGGTGCACATAAACGCAGACCCTGAGCCTTGCGACTACCGAGATTGCTTTCCTTGCAGCCAACGTGGTTCACTGAGTATTTACCAAAATTCTTGGCGTTCTCGGCGTGCTCTGCGGTGAAATATGATAAGGCTGAATAGTTAAGGAAATCTTATCCCTGCTCCTACGCCAAAGGTACTCTCCTCGTCTGAGGCAAAAGCGTTGTGGACCGCGAGGATCACTACTACCGGCAGCCGTCTCCGCAGCGGTAGCTCGGTCGCAAAAGACACCCCTACATTGCCTCCCACTCCATCGTATTCAACAATGAAATTCCACCGCCTTGACAGGATAAAGGCCAAACTACCAAAGAAATTATCTTGGAATCGTCCTGAACCCCAACCTAAGGAAGCCAAGAGAGGCAATTTTGCTATGGGCAAACATTTTGAGGCTACTATGTAGGGACTTGATTGCATTTGTTCAGGAATCTCGTTAATGGCATCGATCCCCACCGCCATAGCAGGCCGGGAGCGAGTCTCACCTAGAAATTGGTACTTGGCACTGATCAGAAAATCATCGAATTCGGAAACGTCGGCCATGGTTAAGACAAGCTCAAGCGAGTTTCCTTTTTTGCCCAGACCGGTTCCTGCGAATATCGCTTGTCCGGTATTGTTGGCATTGAGGCAGAATCCCATAAAGTAGCTCCCCTTACTGTATTCTGCATAGGCACTGTGAGTGGCTATGGTACCCGCAGCCCGAGAACGACTGCACTCACCAGAGCCTCTACCAGTGGTAGCTTCGGATCCAGTGGATGTTATTCCTGTCGCCAGGCAAGCTTTGGCCAGGCAGCCTTCTCCGATACGATTGTTATCGTTGGCCATAGCATGTACCGGGACAAATAGCAATAAGGTAAAGATCACCAACACCACTAAGACAGAATTAGCTCTCATTGTTGCACACCTTGTACTGTGAAGTAGATATCACTTAAAGTGGGAAAAACCTATCACAGTAAAGGCTCACCTCCTTTTTGCGATTTTCGTACGCTTGGAAATTGTTTTTTCACCTGGGACACTCTTCACCTCACTTTCAGTTTTGATTTTTCCGATCTATCTTTGAGATGGGATAAAAAGATTGAAACCCGTTTCCAACCCTCACCGATTTCTGTATATAGCAACTCTCATGCCAAGTCCTTTAAGTGAGGAAAAAAGCTGGGTGGGATTATCCAAAAAAGCTTCTAGCTTGATCTATTGAGTGTACAAAGAATTGGGTAGGTAAAGATGGTTATCTCAAAGATGAGACCAACTGATCCATCTGCCCTATGTGGGTGCATATTATGCACTAAGATAAGGCAATCCCTTGAGTGCATATTACCTCTAAGGTTGATACTCGTGCCACAGGGTAGCTGCATCAAAATGGGGCAGGCCATGATTGGGGAAAGTTTTTTGCTCAGGAAGATGGAAAAGGTAAGTCGAGAAAATGGGGCAAGGTAGCCGCAACCTTTAGGTTGCGTAAAGAAAAAGAAACTACT
>CAYYHL010000421.1:0-1765 GCA_964471775.1 uncultured Clostridia bacterium | reverse complement strand
GACGGACTCGTGCTTACAAAACTGGATATCCTAGGGGGTCTTTCGAGAGTAAAAATCTGCACCGCCTACAGATACAGGGGGAAAGTAATCCAGGATTTTCCTCTTGAAGCATCTCACTGGGAAGAATGTGAACCTGTGTACGAGGAGATGGAGGGATGGGAGGATGATGCTCTTAGAATGACAAGAATTGAGGATTTCCCCCGATCTATCCAGAAATACCTAAACAGAATTGAGGAAATAGCGGGGGTGCCGATTCTTTTCCTCTCTTTGAGTGCTGAGAGGGATAATCTCCTGACCCTGAGGCAGGATTCAGCCGCTCTTTTTTAGCGCAAAGAGGGGCCGAACTCAAGAAATAGCATCCCCTTGTGAATTAAGAAATAGTGGGAGAATGTTCCGCGGCGAGGAGCGCTCTCCACCGCTGAGATGAACAGGGATTCAGTACAGAGTCCCTGTTATTTGTTTGGCCATACTAAGGGGAGAGGCCCACCCTATTTCGTCAGAAGAGTCTTGTTCGCTTTGAAAATCTCTTGACTAAGTCCGTATTTTTGCTATAGTTCCTGAGGAACAAGGAGAAGGAGATGTTCAATAGGTTTACCGAAAGAGCGAGAAAGGTAATCCTCTTGGCAAGGGAGGAGGCCAAGAGATTAGACCACGATTATCTAGGAACAGAACATATTCTGTTGGGATTGATTCGAGAAAGAGAGGGAGTAGGAGCGACAGCTCTGGAACAATTGGGAATAGATCTGGCTCATGTTCGGGAGGAGGTGGAAAAAGCAGTGGGTAGAGGTGGAGGGGGCCTCTTCCTGGGTCAGATTCCCTTCACTCCGAGGGCAAAGAAGGTCTTGGAGCTAGCGGTGGCAGAAGCTAAGAGTTTAGGGCACAACTATGTTGGAACAGAACACATTCTATTGGGATTGATCCGGGAAGAGGAAGGTGTGGCTGCGCAGGTTCTTACCAGTCTGGGAGCAGACCTAGAAAAGGTAAGGCAACAAGCAATTAATCTCTTGGGTGGGGGCCCAAAGGTTGTTTCTTCTACCTCCGCCCCTTCCACTAATACTCCTACACTGGACAGATTTGGTCGGGATCTGACTCAGCTCGCCAGGAATGGCGAGCTTGATCCGGTCATAGGAAGACAGAAAGAGATTGAGAGGGTTATACAGATTCTCTCCCGTCGGACAAAGAATAACCCTGTTCTCATAGGAGAGGCAGGAGTGGGAAAAACTGCTATTGCCGAGGGACTGGCCCAGAGAATTGTGGATGGATCAGCTCCCGAGCCTCTCCTGGATAAAAGGCTGATTACCATTGAGCTGGGAGGAGTAGTTGCCGGAACCAAATACCGGGGAGAGTTTGAAAAGAGGATGGAGAGAGTACTGAGTGAGATCAGGAAAGCCAGGAATATTGTCCTTTTCGTGGATGAAATACATACCTTAGTGGGAGCAGGGGCAGCTGAAGGTGCGATAGATGCGTCAAACATCCTCAAGCCGGCCCTCTCCAGGGGAGAGCTGCAATGCATAGGTGCAACGACTCTTAATGAGTATAGAAAGTACATTGAGCGAGATGAAGCTCTGGAGAGAAGATTTCAGCCAGTAATGGTAAATGAACCGACGGTGAAGGAGACCATAGAAATATTGAAAGGTCTAAGAGATAGGTACGAGGCTTTTCATCGGGTAAGGATAACTGACGAAGCCGTAGTAAGTGCAGTGAGGCTAGCCTATCGGTACATTCAGGGAAGATTTCTTCCCGATAAGGCCATTGACGTGATGGA
>CAYYHL010000420.1:0-1773 GCA_964471775.1 uncultured Clostridia bacterium | reverse complement strand
CTGCTCATCTTCTCGATGATGCCTGCGGCAGCTTGCGCCCGGGAAAGACCTGAGGATCTCGAGCTCAAGAAAGAAATGTCGTCAAGAAAGCTTTTCTCGGTGTCTTCTAAGGAGATAAACAAGTCCATAAACTACAGGGGTGTCCAGTAAAGCAATGCATAGTTTTATGAAGTACTGCCCTAGAATAAGGGGAAGGAGGGGAAATACCCCATAGAAAGCTAAAGAGATGAATAGACAGCTGTCAATAGCCTGAGATGTTAGAGTGGAAGCATTGTTGCGAAGCCACAGGTGTCTTTCCCGGGTAACCTTCCTCCAGAAGTGAAAAGCCCAGACATCATGGTACTGACTCACCACATAGGCAACTATGCTGGCTACGATTATCCGACCCGCTCCTTTCTCCATCCCCAGAATTCTGATAAAGGCTTTCTCCTCTGTCCAGAAGGGGGCGGAGGGTAGGACAATGGCAACCCAGATAAGTAGGAAAGCAACTCCCAGACTCAAAAGTCCTGCCAGCACCACCTGCCTGGCCAAGCTCTTTCCCCATATCTCACTGACAACATCAGTGATAGCAAATGTTACGGCATAGGCTAAGACACCGGCAGGAACATAGATCTTCCCCAGGGCCGTGATCTTGTTGGCCAGAACCTCAGAAATCACGAGAGATCCAACGAATATACCACACAAAATAATAAGGGGCGATTCTTTATCTTTCGGCATAGCCAATTAATCTTTGCTATTTACCCGGCTGGACTTACTTTGACCAGATGCAAATTCATCCTCAGAGGTTTCCTTATGCCTATATGCCCGGCCAGGGTGTCGGCTGGCCTTCCCTGAATTAAGATCTGCACCTCTGACTGGGAAGGAAGGTTCTCGAGAAGGCTGTTGACAATGGAATAGATGGTGAGTAACTCTCCTGAGGATCCCCCAGGATGTGCCTCTCGTAGAGTCGAGGAAAAGTCGACATAAATGCATTTGTCCCTAATATAGACGGCTCTCACCTCGGTCTTTGGTGGAATAGTAGGAGCAAGGGAAGAGCTACTGGGCCCACTAATTAATTCCGCTAGTATGGCCCTGGCTTGACCGGTTATCTCTGAAGGGGAGGTAATCCTTCTTTCTTGAGGGAAAAGATAATTCTCTTGGGGCACGGAAAAATAGAGCTTAATATCTTTGGTCTCTTCTACAACGGAAGGTTTTATAAGCCACTCTTTGATCTCGTATCCCTTCCGCCAAATATAGGGGATCTCTTGCAGCTTTTGCCAAAGATACGGAGAGAGGGCGAGTCCAGCCAGAAAAACCGCTCCCCCAAGCACCAGCACAAATATGAAACTTCTTCTCTTTTTCTTTGAAGTCTTCTTTTTCTTTAAAGTTTTCTTTCTCTTCTGAGGCACTTTCTTCTCCCCAGCCAAAAAGCATCTCTACCTACCGAAACCAAAAAAGGTAACCAGAAGTTCTCACAGCTTCTTACGATTTATTCTCGTAGTAACGCTTGAGGCCCCTGAATATTCCCAGAGCAATCTTTTCTCTGAAATCTCCTTCTCTTAGCATCCTCTCTTCCGAAGCGTTGGAAAGAAAGCCTATCTCCACTAGAATAGCTGGCATTGCGGCTCCCTTTAATACATAAAACCCGGCTGATTTGACTCCTCTGTCCTCTCGACCTGTTGCTTGGACCATCTCCTTCTGCACTGTGTGAGCCAGGTCATTACTCTCGCTTCGATACTCATCCTGGATAAGATCCCAGATTATGAGTTTCGCCTCATCAGGGACATTTTCCGA
>CAYYHL010000419.1:0-1774 GCA_964471775.1 uncultured Clostridia bacterium | reverse complement strand
CTGTTTTCGATCACAATGTACTCATCGCATAGATTCTCCCGGTCCTTTCCTTCGGCATCGGGGTGAATCTCGGCAATGGCTACATTCCGTCCCGCTGCTCGGGCCCAGATTCCCAGGGCTTCCAGCCATGCGGCCTTCTGAACCATAAGGAGTCTATCTCTATATTCAGCTCTTGGCGGGCGCTGAACATGAGCGTAGCCTTGACGCACGAGCTCTTCATTTACGAAAACTTTGCTCACAAAAACATAGGCTAAGAGCCGGCCCCCTCTATCGCGTGCAGGATCTTGAGGTTCAAGTCGGACTACTTTCCCTGCTACCAGGTTGTAGTTCGCCTCGGTAGCCTCGTCGAAGTACGGATCTCCTTCCTCGGGAGCATTAATTCCAAGGTATCGAACTCGCTCCCCATTCTGCAATATGCAGGTATCACCATCGATTACTCGAGCAACAGTGAATGTATCCTTCTGGGCGGCAAAGACCGGAAGTCCAGTGAGTAGAAGAAAGACAAGTACCGAGCATTTCACCAGATTGCCTACCATGCTTCATCTCCTTTCGATCCTTTCGTTATTCAACCTTTGGTCGTACTGCTTTCCCATTGGCTGTCAAAAACAAAACCCATCCTTCCTTTTCGAAGAATGGGTTCACCTAGAGATAACCTTTTCAGGTACATTTCCTTATCCTCAGAAGGCTCCTGGGTTGACCCTCTGCAGCTTCGGACAGTTCACCTTCTTGGTTATCTTCTTATGGAGTAAGGCGGTCAAGACAGCAATATCATAGCATTCTTGGGGCGCATTGTCAAATCGAATAGGACTTATAAGCAATGCTCTTGTTTCTTTACTCGTAGGACTCTCTTACTGTTTTTCGCATCGCCTTGTCTAAAAAGCAGTAATAATAAGGATTTGGACCCAGTGCCCGGTGTCCGGACACACGTTTTTTGGCGTAGGCGAGCTTGATTTGGGGAGAATTTCTCATCACTGAGGATGGGGTATCACAGTGGTCTTCTAATTGTCTGGCGTCTTGTGGCGTCTTCAGTGTATAATTGGTTCCTTTGCCAGTTACACCAACTTGCTCAAGTATCTCTCAACTGACCAAATCCGTCAAATCTCGCGTGGCAGTTCTTCCTGAAGTATTCCAAAGCTCCTGGTACTTCCTATTCGCAATCCTCCCCTTCTCTTTTACATACATTACTGCCTTGATCTGTTGCTCGTTTAATTCCATCCTTCTGAGGTTATTCTGTGTATATATGTCTTTGCAGAAGTATACAGAAAATCCACCCAGCTCTTCTTTGTAATCTGGCTCAGGCAGTCCTGCTTCTTTCATCCACTCAACCATCCGAACGGTCCCGCTACCGTATTGCTCAATGTAACCTGCAAGATAGAAGACCTTGGCAATTAAGGGATTACGCAAATAAGGCTGATGGGGCTTTTTCAGCTCTTGCACGGTTATGCCTTCAGGGAGTCCACCGGGGTTGGAAAACCAGATGCGATCATCATATATCTTTATGGTGATGAAATTACCTATGTTGAAGTAATCCCTGTGAATAAGGGCGTTGAGCAGTGCCTCCCGAAGAGCGGTACCAATTTTAACTCTCTCCAGAATAAGCCTCATTTTCGCTTTGCTTATTCTCACTCGGGGAGAATTTTCCTATTTTGGGGACGAGCCGTACAAGCTTATAGTCAATACCTAATATTCTTAGCCACTCAATACACCTTTGCAGGTGTATATCGTAACCCAAAATATAAATTCCGTTGAGACTATCATCCGGATGTAACAAAAC
>CAYYHL010000418.1:0-1783 GCA_964471775.1 uncultured Clostridia bacterium | reverse complement strand
AGAGCTCTCTTTATATATGACTTAATGCGAGAAATTGACAACTCTTAAGTTAGAGGTATAATGAAGTAGGAGGTTAGGGATAAAAATAAAATGCTTGGAAGGGGGTGGTGAAACAGGAAAGGTAGTCTTTTCCCTGAAAGAGATAATAAGAAGGAGGTATCTAAATGAAAAAAATGGCGTTACTGGTTAGTGTGTTGGTATTGTGTACTGCCTTAGTCTCGTTTGCAGGTGTAGAAGGGGTACAAGCGAAAAAATTTGTCGTTGGTCTATCCTGGAATGAAAAGATGCATGCCCTTATACAAGCATGGGAAGACTACATGAAGCAGTACAGTAAAGAATACGGTAAGGAACATGGGATTGAGTTTGAATGGATCGTCAACGTTGCCGATAGCGATCCTGCACAGCAGGCTTCAAATATCGAGGATCTTATCAATCAGGAGGTTGATGTAGTTATTTCACGAGCTCACGATGCCGCAGCCATTGGTGCCTCGATTAGAGCGGCCCATGAGGCTGGTATTCCTTTTGTAACTTTTGATAGAGAATGTTCCACTGAGACGCCTGATGCTCATGTTGGTGGGGATACTTACACTCAGGCCATAACCACTGCTGTGTATTTCGCGGGATTACTTAAGGGAAAGGGTATTAAGCCAAAGGTTATCGAACTCCAGGGTGACCTGCGCGACCTGAATGCAGTTTATCGTACTAACGCCTGGAAGCTGGTGGAAGAGGAACTGGGACAGTGGGAGACCGTTATCCAGGTACCAACAGAATGGAATCCGGAGAAATTTAGAAGCGGAGCTGCCACGGCTCTCCGAGCACATCCTGAAGCAAACGCTATGTTTGTAGCTAGCGACTTCTGTTTCTCAGCGGTCGAGGCCGCTCTTAAGGAGGCTGGACGACTGGCACCTACAGGAGAAGAAGGCCACATATGGATCGCAGCTCAGGATATTAACCCCCACGGCTATGAAGCTACGGTAAAGGGCTATATAGACGTAGCCACCACCTATGATGCTTACTTTCATGCAGTCGAGGCGGTCAAGGTTCTTGGTAGGATAGCTGCGGGTGAAGATCTGCGAGGGCAGAGATTCCTAGTAGCAGGACGCGTTGCAACCCCGGATAACGTAAAAAGGCTGCCACACATGTGGGCCCGCGATTACCGAGACTAAGTCGAGATGACCTTTGAAACCCACGGCGCTAATGCACAAACGCCGTGGGTTTTTCCTTAAGATGTATCCGTTTTATTCACACCAAAGGGATCAGGTTAGCGAATTCTGTGCTCTTCTAGGGGGTGCAGGCCAATATATTTGGTAGGGAGAAAGGATGAAGCAATCCACCAAGAGTTCTTTAGAAGCAAGAACCAAGCGTAGGGCAGTGATTCAAGAGCCAAAACAACTCCTAATTTCCCGTCTCAGAAGTGAACAAATTGTTCGCTATGTCCCTTTAATGCTGTTTGCTATAGTAATTATTATTCTTGGACTACTGGTTCCCCGTTTTCTTACGGTACGTAACGGTATAAACGTTTTGAGACAAGCCTCTGCCCTCGGGCTTATGGCAATTGGCATAACTGCGGTACTCATTGGGGGTGGCATAGACCTTTCAATTCCGCCCCTGATGGCGTTGGGCGGTATTCTCGGAACTATGTACATGGGAGGTGGGGGAAATCCAATCCTTGGTGGCCTTATCATGATTGCGGTATGCACTTTGGGAGGAATGATTAACGGCTATGCGGTTGCATATCTTAAGATGATTCCGTTTGTCGTTACCCTTTCCATGATGTATATTG
>CAYYHL010000417.1:0-1784 GCA_964471775.1 uncultured Clostridia bacterium | reverse complement strand
GTGGGAAGGAAAGTCTATGGGGGCCAGAGCACCTATCTTCCTATCCGTATAGGAGGAGTGGGAGTGATTGCCATAATCTTTGCCATATCTGTTCTTCTGCTTCCCAGTACCCTGGCCCGGTTCATTCCCCATCCCATTACTCAGGAAATTGCACGCTGGTTAAGTCCTGGAGCTCTGCTTTACTACGTGTTGTATGCCCTTGCGGTGATCTTCTTTACTTTCTTTTATACGGCAGTGGTCATTAATCCGGTAGAAGTAGCTGATAATATGCGTCGGTACGGCGGTTTCATACCGGGACTTCGTCCAGGGAGGCCTACGGCAGAATACGTTACTACTATTCTTACTCGGGTCACTTTCGTGGGCGCATTGTTCTTTGCCGGTATAGCGGTGCTGCCGGTTGTGATTAATCGGGAGCTTCTATTTAATAGTTTCCCTTTTGGTGGAACTTCCATTCTCATTGCCGTGGGGGTAGCCTTGGATACTGTTCAGCAACTGGAATCCCATCTATTGATGCGGCACTATAAGGGATTTATGAAGGCGAGAGCTTAATTTGCGGATAGTCCTGCTAGGCCCTCCTGGATCAGGCAAAGGGACACAGGCGCAGAAGCTCGGGAGAAACCTGGGACTGCCCCATGTAGGAATGGGGGATATGCTCAGGGAGGCTCTGAAAAATAGGACTCCCTTAGGGGAAAGAGCAAAAGGATTTATGAACAGCGGGAAGTTGGTTCCTGATTCTATTATCCTAGAGCTTCTCGGGGAGAGAATGGAGGGGACAAAAGAGGGGTTCATACTGGATGGATTTCCTCGTACTCTTGAGCAGGCAAAAAGGTTAGATGCTCTGCTGGAAAAGGAAAGAGAGAACCTGGACGCGGTAATTAACCTGAAGGTGCGAGAGGAAACCATTCTAAGGAGACTACCTGGTAGGCTGGTCTGTTCAGAGTGTGGTAAGGTCTATCAAAGAGCGAGTCTGAGCTCCTCTACCCAGAGGTGCCCGAGCTGTGGTGCTTCTCTTCTTTCCAGGACGGACGACGTTTCTGATACCTTGAGAAAGAGAATCGAGATATATCTAGAACATACATGTCCCTTGATTGATTATTACAAGAAAAAAGGGATCCTGCAGGATATTTCCGGAGAAGGGAATCCTCAGGAAGTGTTCGATCGAATAGTCAAGATATTGAATTGAGGACTCTTCGAGGCTCCGTACCCAGCTAGACCGGGGGAATTCTTTTTGTCGGCACCGCGGGGTGCAGATTCCTCGTAAGGAAGAGTCTCCGTTGGGAGTAGGAGCAGTTCGTTCGAGATGCTTGATCAAAAGCTCAGATATTTCTTCAAGACTTCTTGACTGACTGAAGACTAGACATGATTCGCCTGAAATCGCGAGAACAGATTGAAATTATCCGGAAGGGCGGGAAAATCATAGCCGAGATTTTCAAGGAGGCCCGAGATTGGGCAAAGCCCTCCGTAAGCACTCTAGAACTAGATGGATGGATCGCTGATTGCATAAGAAAAAAAGGAGGAAAATCTGCTTTCAAGGGGTACCGCGGCTATCCGGCTGAGACTTGCATTTCCATAAATGAGGAAGTGGTGCATGGAATACCATCTTCCCGGAAGCTCGCAGAAGGTGATATAGTTGGTGTCGATATAGGGGTCAAGATAGACGGCTATTACGCCGATGGAGCCTTTACTTTCCCGGTGGGCCATACTTCCCCCAGGGGCAGAAGATTACTTGAGGTATCGAGATGCGCTCTTTATGAAGGAATAGCGCAAATCAGGTCAGGAAATAG
>CAYYHL010000416.1:0-1789 GCA_964471775.1 uncultured Clostridia bacterium | reverse complement strand
AAGTAAGAAATGTCTTGGGGGGAAAGCGGAAAGGATTTATTGGCAGTCAAAGACAGTGATGGACCAAAAAACATAAACATCCCAGCTAAAAAGTCCCCAGGTTCAGACCGGGGAAGGGTTTGAGAGAGAAAGCGGAGTGAAGGGAGGTGATCTGAGTGGCACATTACCACACAACACACTGGCCATCGACAAGAATGCTCATTGCTGCAGCTAAATTGATAGGACTAGCACAGAAAGAAAACCCCAAAGAACCTTTTCCGTTCCTAGTGGCTTCTCTCTTCTTGTCATTTGCAGCCATCGAGACTAGGGTAAACGAGCTGATTCATCAGAGATTGAAGCAGGGAACCGATGCGGTGGTCAAGAAATACATTACAGGAAAATTGGAGAGTTGGCCTTATCCGTCCCTTGAAGATAAGATAGTGTATTTCGGGTATTTCTTGACAAAGAAGGAATTTGATACCAGGAGTGCTCTATGGCAAAGGTTTAAGGACTTGAAAAGATTGAGAGATAAAATAGTAGTTCACTACAAATTACGAGATCTGAGCGATCTGGAGGCGCAGCGGGTCGTACACGGTTTTTCAATTCAAAATGAACATGGCAGGGTATCACCCGAACGCATTAAGAAGGACGTCTACAAGAACCTTTTCTACCAGGAACTCACGATCGACAGAGCCAGAAAAGCACGTGAGACGGCGCTGATGATGCTGAGAAAATTGAATTCACTTTATTACGGAATAGCGCGGGGGAGCTATTGAAAGCCTTTTGTAGTTTGACCAATCCCAAAGACTAAGATAGGATAATGGTGCCCCAACGAGATGAATTCCTGGACCTAGGTCATATCTATCCAGAAGAATTCGCCAACATACTTGAGGCATCTGATTATATTTCGATTGTTTTGGATCTTGGTATTGAGTAAGCAGTCTATCCTTTTCTACTAATTCATACTTATTTGCCTATTGTCGCTGAGCTGACTTTGTTCGCGGCGAGAGAACCCTGCAAATCAACAAGTAGGATTTCGATGACAGCGGAAGTCTAGCAAGTCTGGACTGAGAACATTGAACTTGAAAAATACTTTTAGCTGGTCAAAATCCCGTGATGAAATCTTCGGAGAATGTAAAAGAAAATACTACTACCATTACTATGGTTCGTGGGGAGGATGGGAGAAGGGTGCTCCTTCAGATACCAGAGAAATATATGTCCTGAAAAACTTGAGAAATCGCTTTACTTGGAAAGGAGAGGTTGTACACAAGGTCATAGCCAGGGTGCTAAATTCTGTAGAAATAGGGACGCCAATTCCCTTGGACCGTGCTCTTTCGATGGCACGCCTTGAAATGGTTCAGGATTATCGGGATTCAGAACTCGGCAGCTATGCGCAGCAGCCCAAAAGAAAATGTGGCTTGTTTGAGCATGCTTATGGGCAGCCTTTTTCAATTGAGCATCGAGATATCCTTATTAGTGAAGCACAGACATGTGTAGAGAACTTCTTTGAGTTGGAAATATTTGCCAAGGCGAAGCAAATCGGCCCAGAAAAATGGTTATTCATAGATCCAAAGTATATAGCCCCGAGAAGTAGAATAGAGAGCTTTCAACTTGAGGGAACCACCGTTTACGCCAGCCCGGATTTCGTATTTCTGAATAAAAGCGGTGAACTGGAATTGGTTGATTGGAAGTCAGGTGAAAAGACCTCAGACGCTATGTCTACCCAGCTGGTTTGTTATGTCTTGTACGCAATGAGTAAGTGGTCAGTACCTCTGGATAAGGTGCTAGTGACAGAATGTAGCTTGCAGCA
>CAYYHL010000415.1:0-1796 GCA_964471775.1 uncultured Clostridia bacterium | reverse complement strand
TTCCTCGACTAAGGACGTGAAGATGCTCTCATGAAGCATATTCCAGACGTTGGCTTCCCTGGCAGGACGATGTTCGAACCTTTCTTGAGGATGCAGAGGAAGAAATTCGGATTCCATCCTACAGTATTCCAGCCTGACGTTGCCCCATCCAGCAGCTAATCCTTTGGCTGGGCTCAGACATCCCCGACTTCCCGGTGATTCTCTCCTAATACGGCTTGCAGACGTCCGATCACGGTCTCCTGAGGTTACCATGCCCGTGACTCTAACTTAAGATGTGGTACGATTAATGGGGTAGGTTAACTGCAGTTATTTTGGATGTGCAACATCTGCATTTTGATTTCTTGTTGTTCTGTGGGAATGACGAGTTTCTCAATGAAGGGGCAAACATCGTCTATAGCAATTCAAGTCTCTTCAGCCTAACTTCCAGTTCTTTCTTTTCATTGGCCGTCAGTTGCCTGAGAGGCCTTCGAGTATAGCAAGCCTTTCTCCCTAAGATTTCTAGGGCTGCCTTGTAGGTAGCTATGTAGGGACCCTTTAATGCGGCCCTGATCTCCAGCATCTTATATTGAAGCTGAACCGCTTTTTCGTAGTTCCCTTCTTTGAAGGCCCGATATAGCTTAACCGGAACTTCAGGAAACACATTTCCTGTGACGACCACTGTTCCGTTCGCACCCATAAGAAATCCTGACAAGACCAGATCATCAGTACCAATGATCAGGCTAAACTCATCTCCGACAACCTGTTTGAACCGGCAGAACATTAAGAGTCTATCACTAGAGTCCTTCATCCCTATTATATTATCTAGCTGAATGAGCCTCGATAGAAATTCAGGAGTTATGTCAAAACCCGTGCGTGCAGGGTTATTGTAGATATAAAAGGGAAGGTCAGTGGCTGAGCTTACATCCTGGTAGTAGGAATAGATAGCTTCTTCATCATGTTTATAGTAAAAGGCAGGCACTGCGGCAATAGCGTCTACCCCAGCCTCTGCTGCAATTTCAGCCTGTTGGACTACTTGACGGGTACTAGGTGCACCTACCTGAGCGATTACAAACATATTGTGTTTGTTCACCGCATGGACCATGCAACGGTTAAACTGTCGATGGTCATCGGGAGACATCATAGCACCCTCCCCATAGGTACCACTAGAGAAAATCCCATTTACTCCCTTTTCACCCAGAAATTTGACGTGCGCTTCTAAACCCCCTTCATCAATCTCACCTTCTTTGGTAAAAGGGGTAATAGACGCGACAATTACACCTTCTATTCTTTTTGCCATTGTCTCTATACCTCCTCATTGTGTATCTTTGGCTGTTGACAAATTTTCCCCTCCTCATCGGATATCGTGATTCTCTTCTTGCCTCTTAACGTACGGCAACGATATACCACCCAGGGGAATAACACCTACCTTCACTTCTTTTCCACATTTGTTGAAGGCTATTTCGAGAGCCTCCTCCATCGACCTTGTCCAAGTGAGATGAAGCTCGTCGGCTTTTTGGGCTGGAATTCCTTCGGTCACCACAATCATACTCGACTTCTCATGTGCCTGGAGTATCTTATGAATGGCAGGAGCATTAGCCATTTCATAGCTGTATTTTCCTGCTTCGATCTCTTCCAGGTAGACTCTGGCACTGGGCCAGGGTCTTGCGAGAGATTCCTCATACAGTCTTCTGGTCAAGGGTGGCCCGAGTTCCTCAGAGCAGTAAGCAGCTATGATTCGTACTCCCCCCTCCTTAACCACCCTTGCGGTACTCATCATAGGAACATTGCTCATGTCAAAATACCAATGTTTGGGATTG
>CAYYHL010000414.1:0-1810 GCA_964471775.1 uncultured Clostridia bacterium | reverse complement strand
TAATTTGCTTCATCAGAAGCCTGTCAAGGCAAGTTCTATAAAGCCTTTCCCGGTCGCTTGCTGAGACAGGTTTTGTCTTTTTATCAACGGAGGGGTATCTGAGAAATGAAAACGATAAAAAAATCCAGTCAGAGAGGTGTTGAGAAAATGGAAGGCATGAATCCTAAAAAGGGCCAAGAGCCCAAAGTCGTAGAGTTATTCGGAGACAATCTTTTCAAAGAATTTTCGAAGAAGATTCCTATCGAGAAGTTAAAGCCCCATCAGCTTGACGTTATCCACGAAATCAACCGGAGCCAGTCCAAGGAGTATAAAGCAACCCTCCACGATGACATCAAGAACCGAGGGGTCCTCACTCCTTTAATGGTGAAGGAAGACCTCGACGAGCCAGGCTTTTACAAGATCGTATGCGGGAACCTGAGGTGGGAATTCGCTCACTACGAGTACACAGAGAACAAGGACCAGCGGTTCAAAACTCTCAGGTGTGATGTGTTGAGAGATGATGTTGCAGAGCCAATAGAGGTGGAGATTGCGTTAGCAGATAATGCAAACCGGCAGGGGATTTCCCCAATCGGGCGACACCTTATGTTAGCAACGCACAGAGAAATCGTCAAAGAGATCGTGGAGCCATATAGAACCGGCGACGGGAATTTAGAATTCCCTTCTCGATTATCGAGTAGCGAATTATCACCTATTGAGAAAACAAAAGCGGAAATGGCACAGCGGATTATCTCCCGGATTCAAGAAACCGAGAAAAGTAGCATAGATGAGTACACAGCTCAGGCCCTTGGAGTCGGAAGCAACTCAACTGTTTTTGATGCTACCAAAACGGTCAAGGCTATCGCCCGTACCATCAAGAGCCAGTTCCCTGAAACAGGCGATGTACCCGAAGACAAAGTAAGCGAAGTTGTCAAGGCTCTCAGAAACGTGCCAAGCGACAGCTTTTCCAAGGAGATCTTCAAGAAATCCGTGAAGAGCCTCTGGAAAATATTGGACGAGGATGCCGGACCTGAACCCCTTGCAACCTACAGTGTAAGCCCGGATAAAGAACACCCAGGCTTTCTGATGAGTCAAGTTGTAGATCTTTGCGAGACTGTAAAGCGGGTCCAGGAAGAGCGGCCTGGTACACACATCAAATTCGGTAACTTCGGGTTCAAGATCTACGCAACCCCCGAGCAGCACACCGAAGACCTAGAGAACGTAGTCTTTCCAACGATTGGAGAAGCCGGAAAAAGTGACGGCCGAATTGCAGAGCTCAAAGACAGACTCGCAGAAACAGAAAAGATGCTAGAGAATCGAGACGGAGTGATAGAGAAGCTGGAGAAGGAACTGAAGGAAGCGAAAACCAAAATCGCTGAGTGGGAAGCACGGCCGGAAGAGGAAAAAAAGAAGATCCTGGAAACCGAAAATCCCACAGCTGAACACGAATTCAACGAACCTAATGTCACCAAGATGTTCGACTGGATAGGCCATGAATTGAAATCGGCAATCAAGCACTTCGGGGGGCCCGTAGGAGCTATCCATCTATGGATTAGATTTGGAGGTTCCAACGGGAAGCCAGAGGCTCATGCGGCCGAGCGCAGATTCACCAAAGACGATGTCGGCCAGATGTACGA
The DNA here is from genome assembly GCA_964471775.1 of uncultured Clostridia bacterium. Lineage (GTDB taxonomy): Bacteria > Aerophobota > Aerophobia > Aerophobales > AE-B3A > SOJT01. The sequence continues at coordinate 197 of CAYYHL010000414.1, read as the reverse complement.
ATGGATGGACGCAGAAATGTACAAGGCCGTGGAACACTTCGGCGGACCAGTCGAATCAAGCCATCTATTTCTTGAGTTTGAGCCTCTCAAGAAGTAAGCGGAGAAAAGGGAATCGCCAGATTAATCTAACAAACTTTGGTAAAGTTCAAATTCTATTGGGAGGACGAGAAAAAAGGATACTGGAACGTCCGCCTGAT
>CAYYHL010000413.1:0-1821 GCA_964471775.1 uncultured Clostridia bacterium | reverse complement strand
AAAAAGATCGCTGGCATATCTAACCTCCCTTTTTTTTGACTACTAATCTCATCCCTTCTACTCTCACCACTTCTACCTCTTCTCCCTTTCTAATCACCTCCTCACCCGAATCAAGAATTGCATTCCAGATTTCTCCATGGATCTGGATCTTCCCTTGAGTCTTTAGATTGCCTCTGGCTATTCCCGTCGACCCCACCATTCCCTCCAGTCCCGTGGCGGGCTTTTTGAACTGAGCCTTTATGGCATAGCCAACAATAAATATAAAAATAGCACTGGTAAATACTACCATAATAACAATGTATTTGAGAGAAATGGAGATATAGAGGGAGGAGGGATCTATCAGCATAAGAGAGCCTAAAGCTAGGGAAATAATCCCTCCTATAGTCAGGGCACCGTAGGAGGGAACTTTGATGTCCAGAACAAAAAGGACAATGGCCAGAAGAATGAGGACAAGACCGGCCATATTAAAAGAAAGAATCTGCAGGGCAAAGAAAGCCAGGATGAGACAGATGCCCCCCACAATGCCTGGCAAAAACACCCCCGGGTGGAAAAACTCCAGAACAATTCCCCATATCCCTATCATGAGTAATATATAAGCAAGGTTGGGATCAGCTATGGCTTGAAGAATCCTTTCTCGAAAGGACATTTTCGTAAAATGAAGACTGGCCCCCTTTGTCATCACGGTTAGGGTCTGCTGCATTACCTGAACCTCTGTCCCATCCAGTTTCTCCAGGAGGTCGGTCATATCCTCAGCCATAAGGTCCACCACATTGAGCTTCAAAGCTTCTTCGGCAGGTATAGAAACACTCTCCCTCACTGCCTTTTCTGCCCACTCTGCATTTCTATTCCTCTTCTGAGCAATGGACTTCACATAGGCCGCTGCATCGTTGACTACCTTTTCCATCATTTCCTTATCTACGGCGCCTCCTAATCCCAGGGCAACAGGGTGAGCAGCTCCTATGTTGGTGCCTGGAGCCATAGCGGCAATGTGGGCGGCCAGGGTTATGAAAACACCTGCTGAGGCTGCTCTACTGCCCCTGGGAGCTACATAAACCACAATGGGGACTTCACTGTTCATCATCAGCTTGATCATGTCCCGCATAGACTTATCCAGCCCTCCGGGAGTATCCAACTGAATGACCAGACACTGAGCATCATTCTCAAGCGCTGATTTTATGGCCTTTTCCAGACGTTTTACGGCCACAGGATTAATAGTTCCTTCCAGGCTGAGAACTTCTACCAGGTTCGCCGACTCCCCATAGGAACAAGAACCGAGACCAAGCAGGAAGCACATAAACACAAGAGCCGCTGTTTTCTTTCCGGGCATTAACTCACCCTTCTTCAAGAATACCTCGGGACCTTTTCCCTCCGTCGCTGTATAGCAGCTTTGGATTGTTTCTGCTCATCTTATCGATGATGCATGTGGCACCTTACGGCCGGGAAAGACTAGGCCGGCATAAGTTCCTTCACCTTATCCCAAACCTTCCCTGCTACTTCCCTTTTGCTTCTCCTGTCCAGCGATATCAGTTCTCCATCTCTATCCATTAAGAGAACGATATTGGTATCCACGCCAAAACCGGCCCCTTCCAGAGTAATATCGTTGGTCACTATCAAGTCGAGATTCTTCTCCTTGAGCTTCTCTTCGGCTTTTTCCTTCAGACGAGAGGTCTCGGCACAGAAACCCACCAGGAGCTTATCCTTCTTAATCCTTCCCAGTTCCTCCAGGATATCGGGATTCTGCACCAAATCCAGCTTGAGGGAGGTGTATGCATTCTTCTTTATCTTGCCGTTATGGACACGTTTGGGTCTGAAATCAGATAC
>CAYYHL010000412.1:0-1822 GCA_964471775.1 uncultured Clostridia bacterium | reverse complement strand
GGGCCGGAATCTCCATAAAATATCGAGGAACGGATCAGGTTTGCCTCTCTTTCTTTGGCGATGCGGCTTCAAATCAAGGAACATTTCATGAATCAATTAATCTGTGTGCCGCTTTTAAACTTCCCGTTATCTTCGTCTGTGAGAACAATATCTACGGTCTATCCACTTCTATCAATAGAACTTCTGCTACTTCTAACGTTGCTGATCGAGCCAGGGGCTATAATATACCGGGGATAATTGTTGATGGAATGGATCCGGTGGCCGTGTACGAAGAAACGGCAAAGGCAGGCCAGCGGGCCAGAAAAGGGGATGGCCCCTCAATAATTGAGGCTAAAACCTACCGCTTCTTGGGACACGGGGCTAGCGATAATCGGTCCTATAGAACAAGGGAGGAAGAGGAAGAGTGGAAGAAAAAAGGACCTATTGTGAGATTCAAAAGGAGGTTGATTGAGGATAAGATTATAACCGAAGGAGAGATAGAGATAATGGAGCAAGAGGTGAAAAAGGAAGCCGAGGAGGCAGTGGAATATGCCTTGAGCAGTCCAGAGCCAAATCCAAAGGATGTAGAAAAATACTTATATGTTTAGAGGAAGAGAGTTATCATGGGGAAAGAAACCAAAGGAATGAGGCCGATAACCTACCGTGAGGCTATAAATGAAGCTCTAGAAGAGGAAATGGAAAGGGATGACAGGGTGTTCCTCCTAGGAGAAGATGTAGGGATGTTTGGTGGAGCTATGGCTGTCACCAAAGGACTGTATGAGAAGTTTGGACCAAAAAGAGTTATGGATATGCCCATTTCAGAGTCAGCCATCATTGGTTCTGCCTTAGGGTGTGCCCTGACTGGACTGCGACCTATAGCCGAGATAATGTTCATCGATTTTACCTGTGTCTGCATGGATCAAATTGTCAACCAAATAGCCAAGATAAGATATATGTTAGGAGGACAGGTTAAGGTGCCCTTGGTGATAAGGACGCAGGGAGGAGCGGGAAAGAGTTATGCTGCTCAGCACTCCCAGAGTCTTGAATCTTGGTTTGCCCATGCTCCAGGTCTTAAGGTAGTTATGCCCTCCACCCCTTATGATGCCAAAGGTCTACTTAAGTCTAGTATCAGAGAGGATAATCCTATAATGTTTATCGAGCATAAGCTTCTTTATAATACAAAGGGAGAAATTTCCGACGGTGATTACACTATTCCAATAGGTAAGGCCGACGTTAAAAGGAAAGGAAATGATGTTACTATCGCTACTTATTCCAGAATGGTTCTTTTTGCCCTAGAAGCTGGCGATATTTTGGAGAAAGAGGGAATAAATGTGGAGGTGATTGACCTGCGCACTTTAAGTCCACTGGATATAGATACTATCTCAGATTCTGTTAAAAAAACGGGGCGTCTTTTAACTGTTGAGGAGGGAAATAAAAGCGTTGGAGTTGGAGCTGAGGTTTCCTCAAGAGTAGTAGAAGAAGCCTTTGATTACTTAGATGCACCTGTAAAAAGACTTGCTTCCAAAGATGTTCCCATCCCCTTCAGTAAAAATCTTGAAAAGGCAGTTCTTCCTGATACGAAAAAGATTATCTCTGAGGTTAAAGAGCTGATTTGAGTTCCTAGGAGAAAAAAAGAAATGAATAGAAATATAGAAGAGTTAAAAGCTAAGGCAAGGCAAGTTAGAATTGATATTATTAAGATGCTTTCTAAGGCTGGAAGTGGTCATCCGGGGGGTGCCCTTTCTGCCACTGAGTTAATGACTGCGCTCTATTTTGAACAGTTGAGACATAATCCAAAAGAGCCTGACTGGGAAGATCGGGACAGAGTAATCTTTTCAAAGGG
>CAYYHL010000411.1:0-1822 GCA_964471775.1 uncultured Clostridia bacterium | reverse complement strand
GAACCCATTGCTCTAGGAGGGATTGCCAGCCATTTGACGCACGAACTCAACAGCTGTCTCTCTGAACGTGTTGTAGGCGTTGGTAAACTCACGCATAGTCTTTACTACCGATCCAAAGGTAGACCATTCGGGTGTGGTGAGACCCCCCACGCCAAAATCACCTCTGATCCCTACGCTGCCTAGTTTCTCTGCGAGCTCGGGGGTAAGCTCATAGGCTTTGCGGAAATCTGGCAATTTCAGGAGACTGGATAGAATTTTTGGGTCATGATCCCTTAGGATGGCATCTTCGAAATCTGACAGGCTAAATTCTTTTTTCCAGGACGCTTCCAGAACGCTCTGCTGGTGATTAGGAAACTCAGTATTGGTCATATTTTTCCTTGCCAGGGTAAAATAGGTGTCATTTGGTTTTCTCTTGGAAGCCGGGAGAAGATCGATCTTATCCATAATCTCCTCTGCCTCAAGGTTGGACAGGCTAAACTCCCTCTCAAGATACCTGACCCACTTGGCCCTATTCTCGTGACTGAAGAAGATTCTATAGACTTTTTGGGCTACGAGGGTTCCAGCATACCCGATGTGGCTCTCGAGGTTCTCAAGGAAGGTAGAGGTCTCATTTTTCGAGTCCCCATGAGTTTTAGCCTCAGCTACGGTGTCCACAAAAGCCGGATTCGTTAAGGACTTTAGGTACTTGTAGGAAGAGACTGCTCCTACCTTGTCCTTGAAAGAGGAAAGCTCTTGTAGCTCCTCAGTTGCACCCAGCTTTTGGACGAGGCCCCTGAGTGATTTATCTCGGTCTTTTGCTTTGCCCAGCGCTTCGGTAAGGAGTCTTTCTGCTTCCAGATCTCGTAGATGACTCTCAAGTCTACCACCCATATTGGTCTCATAAACCTGGGTGGGGGATATTCCCATCTTCAAGGCGGCTGCCATTCCCTCCATGGCTGCCATAATGAGGGTAACCTCTTGGCTTGCGGTGTAGGTGACAGTATTGTTGGTGCCTATTCCCATGCTGTTGAGGTCCTTAGTGATCTTAATAGAGGCAGGATATCCTCCTGCTACCTTGAAAACAACGTTCGGTCTTCCTCTCTCCTCATTATTTGAGTAGCCCCAGAGGAGGTGAGAGTCGTAATTTCGGAGGAATTCTTGAGCGGAGGAATAAATGGCCAGAGCATCTTTCAGGCTACCCTCTGAGCTTTCTGCCACATTAGGATTGAGTTGGTAGCTCACCATACCATGGTGTAGGTTAGAGAGAAGAGCGATGGGTCTAAAGACAGCCAGATTTGGCCACAGGGCAGTCTTAGTTGCTTCCATGGCAATCTCATCGGCAAAGTCCTCCGGGCTGCCCTGCCACTCTGGATGATTCTTCACCACTTCTTTAAAGTCTTCCCATAGACTGACATCATCCTCATAGGCCCTGGCAGCGAGTACCGGGTTGGTAGAGACCTGGACGTATCCTAGGTGCCTAAGATATCTTAAGCCAATGGCGTAGTCGTTCCCAAACTTACCAAAGCCCTTTACGCCCATTGAATAGTAGATGTTCTTCCGCATCACTTTTTTTGCCTCTGAGACAAAGCTTGCTGCCAGCTTTTTCTTCTCGAGTCCTTTCTCGATTTCCTCCCCCATCTTAGCTACCATACCCGCGCCTTTCATCACTTTCTTCATATCGTTGATGAGGTTCCTTACTACCGCTTCAGCGACAGAAATTCTTGATGCGGTGAGTCCCTCCTTTCTTTCCAGATCCTCCCATCCCTCAAGGGTGTAGAGGATATGCTCATATGCCTTCCTCACCTCATCACGAGAGAATCCAACCATTCTACTCTCTATTCCA
>CAYYHL010000410.1:0-1829 GCA_964471775.1 uncultured Clostridia bacterium | reverse complement strand
TTAAAAATGAGCCATTTGAGAATAACAGATGTTGAGACCATTCTATTGTCTTATCGTTACCAAGGGAATGAGGCCTGGAAATGGTCAGGCGGCAAAACACTCCAAAGAAACGCAGTACTGGTAAGAATATCGACAAATGCAGATATACAAGGTATCGGGGAGATTGGCGAGTCTGCTTATCTTCCGCGGGCAGTCGAGCGAATTGTCGAGGATCAGTTCAAACCCATGTTGGTGGGAGAGGATCCGTTTGATGTGGAACGTCTATGGCAGAAGATGTACGTTCGATCCATCCACTGGGGAAGAAAAGGCGTAATTATCCCGATTATTAGTGGCTTAGATATTGCACTTTGGGACATAATGGGCAAATGCCTCGGTAAGCCTGTGTATGAGCTGTTAGGGGGAATGTATAGAGACAAAGTAAGGGTCTATGCCAGTGCCGGTATGGCGCGGCCGATAGATGAGATAGTAAAGGAAGCGCAAGGTTTTGTGGCCCAAGGATTCACTGCGGTGAAAATCCGTATTGGCACTAACCTCAGGGATGATGTGGAAGTAGTAAAAGCAGTTAGAAAGGGGGTTGGCGATGAAATCGATCTCATGGTTGACGCCGGGCAAGGCTATGTAGATTTTCCATGGGATTATAACGCCGCCTTATCCATTGCCAAAAGACTGGAGGATTATGATCTCTATTGGTTGGAAGAGCCCTGTGTGCCAGATGACATCGAGGGCTATGTTCGTCTGACAAGTTCTGTTGACCTGCCGATTGCAGGAGGAGAAAACGAATATACCAAGTTTGGGTTCAAAGACCTTATTGTCAACAGAGCTGTTGATATCCTTCAGCCGGACGTGACAAGGGCTGGCGGAATCTCAGAATGCAAGAAAATAGCCGCAATAGCTGCTGCATTTCATATGCAGTGCGCTCCCCACATATTTGGTTCAGGGGCAAGTTTAATGGCTAATATGCATTTTATTGCTTCAACCCCTAACATTCTTATAATGGAATATGACTGCACGCTAAATCCGCTCCGAGACAATCTTTTGGCGAAACCTTTAGAACTGAAAAATGGGTACGTCTATGTGCCAAAGGACGTCCTGGGGCTTGGTGTAAACCTAACCGATGAAATGATTCATAAATACACTTTCAAACCTGGTGACGCAGTTCATAAGGGTGAGTTCAGGCCCACGGTCTAAGCGGAAGTAATGAAGAATCCAATTTTACTTGAAAGGCACCGGGAATGGCGAGAAAATTTGGAGGAGTATTTCCAGTAATCTGTATTCCTTTTAATGAAGAGGAAGAGGTTGATGAAGAGAATCTCAGAAGGCTTGTTAGATTTCTTATAGAGAAAGAAATTTCGGGAGTATGTGTACCTGCCATAGGTAGTGAGTTTTATAAACTATCTGATTCTGAAAGGAAAAAAGTTGTAGAGATCGTAATCGATGAAGTAGACCACAGAGTACCAGTAATTACAGGAGTAGGCCATCCTTCGGTGAAAGTAGCCCTAGAATATACTCGACACGCAGAAGTTGCTGGAGCAGATGGAATTTTGGTTTTTCCTCCTTATTTCGTACCTCCGACTGAGGAAAATCTTGTGCACTATTTCAAAAGAATAGGAGAGTCTACTTCTCTTCCTATGATGATTCAAGATGCGCCACAACAAAGTGGTGTAACGATGTCCATACCCACCCTAGCAAGGATGAAGGATAAAATCTCCAATTTTCAGTACATCAAAATTGAAGCTCTTCCCCTTGGACCAAAAACATCGGCAATATTCAGGGCGTTCCAAGACAAGCTAAGAATCTTTTGTGGGCATGGAGGAATGTTCCTGCTAGAC
>CAYYHL010000409.1:0-1831 GCA_964471775.1 uncultured Clostridia bacterium | reverse complement strand
AGCAGAAACTGAGAATTCCTGACTTTGACTCATGGTACTCAGAGTGGCAAAACAAATTGAAAGCCGATCCGATTCTCAAATGGCTTCTTCAAGCTCGAAATCGCATTGTCCACGAAGGAGATCTTGAGGTGAGGAGTACCGTGCGGGTGTCCGTGCTGGCAGATTACTTTGAACCTCCGTATTACGAGATGACTGTTCATCCAGTAACCTCCACTCCAGAGATAGCTGCCCAATTGGCGAAGCAAGAGCTACCCAATGCTCTACGGAGGAATGGCCTGCTCAAGGTGGAAAGGCGGTGGATTGCGGAGGATCTTCCTGAAATCGAACTTCTTGATGCACTGGCACATGCGTACGGAGTGCTGTCAACTCTTGTCAATGAAACCCACAAGCAAGCGGGGCTGGCCGGTACTCAAGTACATATCAGAGGTTTTGATGGCTCACCAATACCTCTGCAGGCCTCTACTGCTCACCTAAAGGGACGCTTGCCCTGCATGGTGGCTTCAGCAGAGACTCGCACCGTGTGGGTTAAACTAGCAACGGGGGAATTTTTACGACCTTCAGTCTCGGTTATTCCAGAAATGTCGATTGATGAAGTCAAGGCCAGATATGCCTCACTTTTCCGATCATGCTCTGAGCATCGTTCTCCCCGAAGCTTGCGAGAATTTGCAGAGTTGTTCTTTGAATGGGCGAAACATTTTCTTCTCATCGACGGCTGCCATATACCAACAGTTATTTTTCTCCTGCCGAACGAAGAGATATCTCTGATGACATTTATCCCCGAAGACTCGTCTGAGAAGTACTTGATATGGCGCCAGGTTGCAAGGCAGATAGAACGAAATGGCGCAAAAGCTGTAATTACAATAACTGAGTCTTGGGGGGCACCTTTCGATCCGAAGTTTCCTCGTAGACCAGCTAGTGAGTCACCTCACCGAATCGAGGTCTTGGACCTCACTGCAGCCTCCTTGGAAGGGGAAGAGTTTTCTATTATCTGTACATTCAAAAGAGTAGATGGTTCAATTGAGTTCGGGGAAACTGAAATTGCATCGGAAATTACCCCTTTTTTTCTAGAACCGGTACGAAAAGTGTGGGACATTTCAAAAAAGAAGAAAATCCGAAGCAGACCTTTGAGGAAGTACGAGATCGGCAGGAATTCATCATGTCCATGCAGGAGTGGGAAGAAATTCAAGAATTGCTGTGCTTCAACACTTGGGACTGCTCTGAAGAACAAAGCTTGGTCATTGTACAACGACGGGAAGTATGACGAGGCCGAAAGAGCATTCCGCTCTTGGTTAACGCAGTATATTGTTTGGTATAATGAGCATACTGTACCCTTCGTCGAGGATAATCCCACCAAAGCAGATGAGCTACTTGTGGTTGATATCGAAGCAGTCATTTCTTTGGTACAATCGATTGCGAGATGTCTCTATCATCAAGGGAAACAGAGAGAAATAGATGCACTGTTAAGGGAATCATTTAACATAATCGATGATCAAAGATACAAGACTTCCATAGAATCTCTGCACGCTTCGTGGTTGTCGAGTATTGGCCTCGATCCGCCCACTAACTGATCATCGAAGAGGGTATGTTTGATTTCCAAGTCTCCCAATAATCAGACTGGGAAGTAATTGATCTCACAAGGATCCTGTACTTTTGGTTATTCCTGATACAACGCACTCAGGATCAAGGAGCTCGTTGGTTCCTAACTGAATTAGATAGTTTTCCCACCCCCTGCCTTTATTGATTAGCGATTCAAATATAGGATAATCTGGATCGTGCTGAATTGCAGAATTCATGTTCTATAGCTCGAAGGCGGAATATTGATTTTAACAGA
>CAYYHL010000408.1:0-1832 GCA_964471775.1 uncultured Clostridia bacterium | reverse complement strand
CCATTTTGGTGCGAAGGCACCTCGCGGCCAGCTATTCTATAAGTTCCCAGAGCCACAAAGATAGCTGGTAGGACGTAAACTCCATATACCGATTTCCATCCCCAGATAGATGCAACCCAGACGGCTATCACGGGAGCCACAATCATACCCAAACTCGCCCCCAGCTCATAAAGCCCGAATATTTCCCCACGTTTACTGGGGTAGCGGGAGGAAAGATAAGCCATGGAGCTGGGGTGAAAAACACTGAGACATAGCCATAAGAAGCTAAGGAGGAGAAGAACAAAGGTAAGGCTCCTCACCACCACGAAAAAACTGGCCACAATTGCCACCAGAAAAAACATGGAAGAGATGAGACGAAGTTTGTTCACCCGGTCGGAGATGAATCCCATGGGGATGCTGGCTACTGCGGCGATAACACTCAAAGCAAAGGTAAACACCCCTATCTGGGTGTAGGAAAGTCCAAATTCCAATCTGATCAGGGGCAAAATGGCAGCCAGGCTAATGAAGAGAATGTGAACAAGGCCATGAGAGGCCATTATCAAGCTGAGGTTGCCGGAACTGTTTTCCCTCATGTTGTTTTTGTCCTTCAAACTATCCCCGAGGCCCTCGGTACCTGTGGGATGCCTCCTTTTTCCCTTTGAGTGAATTCTCGCAAACGCGCTCACCCCGCGCCACCAGGAAGATGCAGGCCCTCGAGAGCCTATCCTTGTAGCAATCCTTGGTGCCGACCGGCCAGACTCAGCACACCGCTTCGTAAATATCAAGAACATCCTGGGCCCTTATTTTGCTAGGACTCTCTGGTAAAGACTCTCGTATCGAGGAACAATTCCTTGGGGAGTAAATCTCTTCAGAACTCTCCTTCTCGCCTCAGAGCCCAATCTCCTCCTCAATGCATGATCTCTAAGAATTTGCACTGAATAGCGCGCCATGGCCTCAAGATCACCTACCTCTACCAAAAAGCCATCCATTCCATCACGGATAACCTCCGGCAGACCCCCTACCCTGGTGGCCACCACTGGGACCTCACAGCTCATAGCCTCCAGAGCTGTCAACCCAAAGCTCTCCTGCTCTGAGGGTAGAAGAAACAGGTGCGATTTCCCCAGGATTCGAGAGGTATCCTGCATATTACCCAAGAATTCCACCTTGGCGTTCAGGTCCAGCTGGCTAACCAGCTTCTGAACACAAGATTTGTCAGGTCCTTCCCCCACTAAATAGAGTCGACAGGGAACGCTTTTGACCAGTCTGGCAAAGACCCGGACAACATCCATCACTCTCTTCACCGCTCGGAAATTGGAGATATGGCAGACGAGTTTCTCCTTTTTCTCATCCTGAGCTTCTCTTTTGTATTTCTCTGGATCAACAAAGTTATAGATGACCTCTATTTCCCTGTCTATGCGAAATTCCTCCAGAGCCTTTCTTTTCAAGAACTCTGAGACAGCTGTTAGTCCATCAGAGTGCTGCATATTGAACTCAACAATAGGGCTATAGGAGGGATCCAGCCCTACCAGATGAACATCTGTTCCATGAAGAGTGGTGACAATCTTTACGTCGTTCCCCAGAGCTCTTTTGGCCAGATAAGCAGAGCTCGTATGAGGGACAGCATAATGGGCATGAACGAGCTCCAATCCTTTTCTTCTTGTGAGATCTATGATCTTGGAAGCCAAAGCCAAAGTGTAAGGAGTGTAATCGAATAGAGGATAAGAGCGAACGTTGACCTTATGGAAGATGACACCATGTTCTTCCATATTCAGTCTTACCGGCGCAGCGTAAGAGATGAGGTGAATTTCATGCTTTTTGGCCAGTTGTACGGCCAGTTCAGAAGCGACGACACC
>CAYYHL010000407.1:0-1836 GCA_964471775.1 uncultured Clostridia bacterium | reverse complement strand
TGGCGGCGGGTATCGCCCATGAGATAAGAAATCCTCTGGGGATTATGGCTACCTCACTTTATTATCTAAATGATGTTCTGTCCGAAAAAAGCCAGGATGTGAAGAGACATTTTCAAATCATTGAGTCAGAGATAAATCGATGTGAGGCCATAATTAGCAATCTTTTGGAGTTTTCTCGCAAGTCAGAAAAGGAACTTGAAGTGATTGATGTTAACGCGCTCTTAAACATTACCCTCTCCTTGGTCGAAAAAGACCTTTTCGTTAAGGACATTAAGCTAACTAAGAAGCTAGAGGATAGCCCGACTATCAGAGCAAATACGGATGAGATAAAGCAGGTTTTCCTGAACCTGACCCTCAGTGCTACCCAGGCCATGCCGAGCGGCGGAAGATTGGAGGTAGTAAGTTCTCTCACGGAGAATCAGCGGGCGAGAATAAAGATTGCCGATTCCGGGATAGGTATCCGCCAAAGGCATCTTTCCAAGATTTTCGATCCTTTCTTCACTACTAAAGCGCCGGGAGAGGGCACCGGTCTGGGTCTTACTCTGGTTCACGCTATCATTGAAAGATCCGGGGGAACCATTCAGGCAGAGAGCCAGGACGGTAAAGGCGCCGCTTTCATTATTGAATTTCCTATCTTTGAAGAGGAGTCCTCCAAGGAGAAGATTCATGCCTCAACCAATCAAGATTCTCATAGTTGATGATGAAGTTAATATGCTTGAGTCCCTGAGTGAGGTCTTAAGAAACAAGGGATACTTGGTCGCTACCGCCCGAAACGGATTAGAAGCACTGGAAAAACTCAAGGAAAAGTACTTCAATATGGCCGTCGCCGACCTTAAGATGCCGGAAATGGGAGGACTGGAGCTTCTGGAGGTAATGAAGGAAAGATATCCTCAAACTCCGGTGGTAATGTTGACCGGATACGCCACCATTAACAGTGCGGTGGATGCAATGAAGAAGGGAGCCTACGATTATCTAGTTAAGCCGTTCAGCCCCGACAAAATCCTATTAATTGCTAAGAAAATCATGGAGGAGGAAAACCTCAGGGAGGAGAATAGATTCCTGCGGCAGGAATTGGAGAAGAAAGGAGAGATTATCACCCAGAACCAAAGAATGCGCAGGCTAAAGGATCTCATAAAGCAGGTAGCCAGCACCCAAGCTACCGTCCTCATCACCGGGGAAACCGGAACGGGGAAAGAACTGGTGGCCCGTGGTATCCACCGGGGGGGCTCTCGCAAAAGAAACTTATTTGTTAAGGTAAATTGCGCCGCCCTGGCCGAGGGAGTACTGGAGAGTGAGCTCTTTGGCCATGAAAGGGGGGCCTTCACCGATGCCTACATTCAGAGAAGGGGTAGATTTGAGCTGGCCGACGGAGGGACCTTATTTCTGGATGAGATTGGGGACATTCCTCTTGCTACGCAAGTGAAGCTCTTAAGGGTGTTGCAAGAAGGTGAATTCGAAAGGGTAGGAGGAGAAGAGACTATCAAAGTTGATGTCAGAATCGTTGCCGCTACCAATCAAAGCCTTCCAGAGGCCATAAAAGAAAAAAGATTTCGGGAAGATCTCTTTTATCGACTTAATGTGGTCAGTATTGACCTTCCACCCTTGAGGGAAAGAAAGGAAGATATACCGCTTCTGGCGCAATATTTCTTGAAAAAACATAGAGCAGCCAACAGACGCGTAGAAGGAATCAGCAAAAAGGCTCTCGATCGGCTTACCTCTTATCCCTGGCCAGGAAATGTAAGGGAGCTGGAGAACACCATGGAGAGGACAATTATCCTGGCCAAAAGACCCTTAATCGAGGAAGAAGATCTCTCCCTGCCTTCTCGAAATACTGCC
>CAYYHL010000406.1:0-1851 GCA_964471775.1 uncultured Clostridia bacterium | reverse complement strand
TCTTCTTCAGTTTTTCAAGGTATCACGGCTTGCCGGCTTCTTGCTCCTACCATACATTGGATGGGTAAGTATCGCAGCTAGCTTAAACACTTCGATACTGATCTTGAATCCTTAGACCGAAAGACGGATTGGGGGCAATCGGCTGGCCTTTGTACTGAAGTTCTGTCCTTTTTCAAATTCCCCTTTTCCGTAGAGCGCGCTTTGTGAGGAGCACCACCGCAACGACTGTTCCCACGACAATTCCGACGCCGATGAGGAGAAAGAGGCCCACGAGGTTAAAGTAGGAGGTCCAGGGAGATCTTTCAAAGAACTCAGCCTTGAGTTTGGGAAGAACAAACAGGGTCTGCACCATCTCACTGAGCGGGAACTCTTCTCGCTCTCCCACCGCCAGAACGTACTTTCCCTCATTGTCGACGCTGAGGACCTTGAGAGTGTAGGTTCCCTCACTCACCTGAACTCCCTCTGGGAGTTCTTCCTCGGGAGGATTACCTCGAAGCTCTGGTCCTTCCCAGTACCAATCTCCTCCGAAGGGCTCGTACCAGCGGGTCCACTGGTGCTCCATGCCATTGAGGAGGATGTGTATTCCCTCCTCGTTATCCGCTGCTTCCTCAGCGTGCACATGTTCCTTGGTGATCTCTACCGAGACATCTTTGTCAATTCCTTCGACATCCGGAACGAGAATCCCCACGTAGAGCCTGAAGGCATCTTCCGATTCAATGCGGTAGTAGACAGCCTCGCTTTCGAGCTCACCGTAGAACGCCTGAGATACCTCAGGATTCTCTACCTGAGTGATGCCTTCTGTAACGATCCGTGGTTGGTGGCACCATGCCGTGCCTACCACAAGGAAAAGACACACCGGAACCACAAGAAAAACTGCTTTCTTCATTGGGACATACTCCTCCCGGGCCCGGTCTCCAGGGCGAAGTGTACGCTGCGCCAATCAATCCGCACAAAGACCGTCGTCTCTGTATATGATACCCTCGGAGCCGAAAAACGCAAGAGGAAAAGCACTCGCCACTTAGAAGGTAGAGAACTACCGGACCGATGCCTCGGGAGATAGGTAACAAAGGTGGCATCATCTACCGTAACTTCATTCATTCCCTCGGCAGCTTCGGCAGCTAAACCAGTCGTAAGCTCTTCTGTCATTTTAGGTTTAGGTCTTCTTCTAATGAAAGTCTCTTTCATTCCTACTGCCTTGCTAAACTCTCCAACAAGATACCTTGCCAGATCTATGATATGGGAATTCAAATCTCCATGAGCCCCAGAACCCGCCAAATCTTTTCTCAGTTTCCAGACTACGGGAAGATTAGGGTCAGCGATCCAGTCCTGCAGATAGACAGCCCGAAAGTGACGGATTTCCCCCAACCTGCCTTCATCGATAAATCCTTTGGCAAGAGCGACAGCGGGGACCTTACGATAATTAAAGCAGACCATATGCTTTACACCAGCATTTTCCTTGTCTGTTGGTTCTTAGCTGGTATCATAGTGGTGGGAGAATGCCTGTGTTGACTGTGAGTGGGTACAAAAGGTTGGAAGCAAAGTATGAGAACATCCTGAGGGCGAAATACTATGTCCCCGTTGTGGGGTTGTCGGCTGCTTTGTTCTTCCTCTCAACTTGGACCGCGGAGTGCTACGGAGGAATCGGCGCTAGATTCAGCACGGCCACGGGATCCGTACAGACAGTGGTCCAGGAAACGAGAGGAGATGACGAAGTTCGCGTTACAGCCAAATCAGCAATCGTTGTGGACTATGACACGGGGAATGTCCTATGGGAAAAGAACCCGGATAAGCTCACATATCCTGCGAGCACCACCAAAATGATGACTGCCATGGTTGCACTAGAGAATATCA
>CAYYHL010000405.1:0-1854 GCA_964471775.1 uncultured Clostridia bacterium | reverse complement strand
TGTCTTTGATAAGATCACGGTACCTCATTGCTGCACTATCCTCTATTTTGTCCTTGTATTTCTTGGGTTCTACTATCTCAAGAATATCAATCTTCTAAATCTAATACTCTCCTCGGGGATCAAGGACCTTCGAGGCGATCTTATCAGCCGCCTTGAGTCCCGTCCCTGTCAGAGGCACCACGCTCAGTTCGGAAGAATGAACCAATTCCCTCTTGACCAGCTGAGCTAGAGCCGCAGGAGCCACGGCCGAGGTAGGTTCCAGGAAAAAGCCTTGATGCGATAGTTCCCTCAGGGAACTGACGATTTCCTCCTCAGAGACCTTTAGGAATGTCCCCTGTGATGATTTTACCGCTTCGAGGATCTGTTTCCAGCGAAGGGGCTGACTGATGCCGATTCCTTCAGCCAGGCTCTCCTTTTCGACAACATGAGGTAAGTAAGTAAGGCCCTCATGAAATACTCGAAAGAGAGGGCAGCAGTTCTCTGATTGAACAGCAAAAATCCGGGGAGTTTCTTTGACCATTCCCGACGCCTTGAGTTCCTGGAAGCCAAAATGGGCACCCAGCAGGAGAGTACCATGGCCCACCGGGATGATGAGGTTATGGGGAACCCTGAATCCCAGCTGCTCCCAGACCTCAAAGGCAAAGGTCTTGGTACCCTGGAAAAAGAAAGGGTTCCAATAATGGCTAGCATAATAGCTTTTTTCTGCAGCTTCAAAGGCTGCCCTGGCTGTACCCTGCCTTGACCCAGGGACTTTCACCAACCTGGCTCCATACATCCTTATCTGGGTCAGTTTACTGGATGAGGCAGTTTCCGGTACATAGATATGACAGGTTATCCCGGAGGCGGCACAGTAAGCAGCTATAGCTGCTGCGGCATTACCGGAAGAATCTTCCACCACCTCCTGAATCCCGAGCTCCCTCACCTTGCTTACCAACAGGCTGGCTCCACGATCTTTGAAAGAACCGGTAGGAAAGAGGTATTCCAATTTGAAAGCGACTCGGAAGCCCCTGAACTTCTGAAAAATGAGAGGAGTGAAACCTTCATCAAAGCTCACCACTCTTACTTCATCCTCCAGAGGCAAAGCTTCCCGGTACCTCCACAGGTTCGGTCTCCTTTTCAGTATTCTGTCGAGGGGAAACTGAGAATCAATGTGAACATCCAGCGGCGACCTACACCGGCATCGCCAAATAGGCTCATTGATTCCGTATTTTCTCCGGCAGGCATGGCACCAAAGCTCCATGGCCACTTCCTCATCATCTTTTTGGAGAATAAGAATCCCCGTAACGGGGTGTGAGTTTCGCCGGTAGGCTTCTCTTACCGGTTCTATAGAAATGCACAGACGAGCTGAGTCACTGGAGGCCTAGATATTTGAAAAAAAGGGATAAGTGAGACAGAACTTACCCCTTTCTTATCCTAGTGGGGAAGATTACCTAGCCTGACCTCCTCAGCCAGCTTCATTTTCTTCCCCCCGCCTGCTGGTCATCCCCAGCATTTTAGCATTGCTCCCTCATCTGTCAATCAAAATTACTTTTTGTTGTCAATTTACAGAAACCATGGGGCATAATCGACGTTCATGGTCATGCAGATGACAATTCTTCTCGTTTTGCTATATAATAAAAGTAATTAAACTTAACAAAATCATCAGAAAAAAGGAGGAACCATTGAAGATATCCACAAAATCTTGAGAAGAAAAGACATCTATAGAAAATGAGTAAGATTGTCTTATTTGGAAGTATTTCTTTATTTGTTTTTTTCAAATTATTCCCATAGGGATACTGATTGCCATGGAGTGAGAAAGAATGATACCAACAATTGAACAGATAAGAAAGTTATGTACCGAAAGTTCTTTTGAAC
>CAYYHL010000404.1:0-1857 GCA_964471775.1 uncultured Clostridia bacterium | reverse complement strand
GGGGGGAAAGTCATGGGGAAAGGATGGGGGGCCACCAAGAAAAAAGCGCAGAGGATGGCAGCTCAATGTGCCTGGAAGAAGATAGAAGCTGCTGAAGGGCGCCTTCAGAAAGAAACAACCAATGGAGGATCATCTTGTTGATGATCGGCGCTTCAGGGGTCAGAGGGATAGTGGGAGAGGATCTTAGTCCCGAGCTGGTGGCTAGGTTCGGCGCTGCTTTTGGCGAGTTTTTAGGAGATGGTCCGGTGGCGGTTGGTTCAGACACTCGACCCTCAAATGAGATGTTCAGGTACGCTCTTTTTGCGGGTCTTCTTTCTGGTGGATGCGAAGTCGTGGATTTAGGGATCTGTCCCACGCCGTCTCTTCAGCTCATGGTAAGGCATCTTAAAGCGAAGGGAGGAGTTGCTATCACCGGAAGTCATAATCCGGCAGAGTGGAACGCTCTAAAATTTGTCCGCCCTGACGGCCTGTTTCTTTACCCGGAGCAAATTCAGAAGGTTGTGCGAATCACCGAGGGCAAGATGAAAGGAGTGAGTTGGGACCAGGTGGGAAAAGTCCGGCGGGATCACTCCGCTATACAGAATCATTTGAAGAAGGTTCTGCCTCTGGTGGATCAGCACCAGATTCGGGATCGTCATTTCAAGGTGGTTATCGATGGTTGTAACGGTGCGGGGGCTCTTATTACCCCTAAACTCCTCCAAAAACTGGGATGTGAAGTGGTTGAGATTAACTGTGAGCCTCATGGTTACTTCGCCCATTCACCCGAGCCTACTAGATCCAATTTGAAAGAGCTTTCTCAGGCGGTCCAGTCCGAGAAGGCTGACATAGGCATGTCGCACGATGCCGATGCGGACAGGGTAGGCTTGGTGACTGAGGAGGGGAAGGTTCTGCCGGAGGACCATGTTCTTCTTTTGGCTGCCAAGTTCATCCTTGGCAAAAGAAAAGGGCTGGTGGTGACTAATCTTTCTACAACCCAGGCTCTGGATGATGTAGCTGCTGACTTCGACTCTCGAGTGAGAAGAACAAGAGTGGGAGATGTCTATGTGGCTCGGTGCATGAGAAAAGAGAGAGCGGTCATAGGAGGGGAGGGGAACGGAGGGGTAATCGTCCCTGAGGTTCAGTACGCCCGGGACGGAATCGCTGCTGTCGCACTCATTCTGAATTATCTAGCACAAACTGGATCGTCGCTTGCCTTGCTGGCTTCCTCTTTCCCTAGGTACCATATGGTCAAGAGGAAGGTCCAGATTCCTGCGGGAGGTTTTCCTCCTCCTAGGGATTACCTCAAGAAGCAATTTAGAGCAGCAAGATTCAATTTTCTGGACGGGGTTAAGATTACCCTGCGTGAGGGATGGATTCATCTGAGGCCCTCGGGTACCGAGCCAGTGGTAAGAATCATTAGTGAGGCTAAAACCAAGGATGGCGCTGAGAATCTTTGCCGTATGGGGATCCAGAAGGTTCTCAAAGCTAGTGCCAACGATCGAAAGAGGGTAAGGGGACTCAAATGATCTGTCTTTTTGAGGATGGAAAAGTGGTCAATTCTCCCATCAAGTCTATCTTAGTCGAAAGCGAACCTTCCTTCTCGAAAGAGCTTGATGCACGCATCTACTACGCTAGCATCATAAAGGGTATCCCTGTTCTGTGAAATTTCCTCTAGAGCCTTGTTTATCCCATGAGCTGGTCGGTAAGGTCGGTGAGAAGCCATAGCCTCTACAACATCAGCTACTGCTAGGATGCGTGCTTCTAGCAAGATGTCTTTACCTGACAGGCCCTGAGGATACCCAGAGCCGTCCATCCTCTCGTGGTGTTGAAGCACGATTTGGGCAATCGGCCATGGAAATTCTACCATCTTCAATATGT
>CAYYHL010000403.1:0-1865 GCA_964471775.1 uncultured Clostridia bacterium | reverse complement strand
GGATGCTCAAAGATTGAGGGATGAAGGATTCTCGATTAGAGCGATAGCACAGCGTCTGGGCATCCCCAAATCAACAATTTTTGACCATATTAGCCGAAGCAATAGCCATCACACATTACCAAAAACTCGGGCAAAAAGGTCGGTTAAATAGGGAGTCTTAAGAGGTAAACTTGATAAAGTGCAATACCCGGGGTGCTACTACCCTGGAGGGTAGATGTTACATTGTCCTCCAAGATACGCTTAAGACCGAGATTTCAGGAGGTTAAATTCGGAAGTCTGAGAGGTAAGGAGTGAGAAGAAAGCAAACTGAACAATAAAGAGATAGGAAGGATCAAGCTCACCGATACCAGGGAGCTTGTTGCTTCATTGGTAGATAACGAGAAGCTAGATCTTGGGGTATGGGTGGAGAACGATAACCTATGAAGGATGGACAAAGCAAGGCTTCAGGCTTTGTCTCTTTGATGAGATCTGGGACGGATTTAAGAGGCTCATTGATAAGGTGGATAAGGCTTATGAGGAGATAGCTTAATGGAGTTCAAAAGGCTTGCCAGTACAACTAAGATACCTGTCATAGGACTTGGAACGTGGGCGATGGGCGGAGAAAGAGAGACTGACACTACTGATGATAAGAAAAACATTCATGCCATCAGAACGGCAATCGAGCTCGGCATGAGTCATATTGATACTGCGGAAATGTATGGGCGTGGGCATTCAGAGGAGTTAGTTGGAGAAGCAATCAGTGGTTCTGATAGAAAAGGCCTTTTCATCACTACAAAGGTCTCACCAGAGCACCTACGACATAATGACGTTATTGCTTCCGCAAAAGCGAGTCTCCGAAGACTGAGAACCGAGTATATCGATTTGTATTTGATTCATATGCTCAATCCAGAAATTCCCATGAAGGAGACAATGAAAGCCTTCGATTTCTTGGTTGAGAGTGGACTGATCAGACACATTGGAGTAAGCAATTTTTCGGTCGAACAAATGAAGGAAGCCCAGACGCACACTCAAAACAAAATCGTTGCCAATTAAATAGAGTACAACCTTCTTGCAAGAAATCAGGGTATGCTCACTAGTAATATGGAATCTAAGATAATTCCCTATTGTCAAGAAAATGACATTGTAGTCATTGCGTGGTGCCCACTCGCAAGAGGAAGACTGGTAAGGTCTGGTTTCAAAATCCTAGATGAACTGGCTCAAAAATATTCTAGGACGCAAGCTCAAATTGCCATAAATTGGTTGATTTCCCAAAAGAGCGTCGTTACCATACCCAAAGCATCGAACGTGAAACATCTCAAGGAAAACCTAGGTGCAATTGATTGGAGTCTGGATAAGGAAGATACATGCAGGCTGGATGGTGAACTGGGAAACACAAATTCCTAACGTCTTTGCCTTGTGGAAGCTAGCGCCGCATGAGGGGCTACTTCCAGACGTCTCCACCTATCATTCCTTAGCGAAAATAGGGGGGAGCATGGCCCAAGTCAGATCTGCAAGTATGAGGAAACCTCACACGCAGGATGTAGCATATTCTGAAAACTCAAGGAAGGGATAAGGTCAAAACAATTGTATTGACGGCTATTGTACTGATCTTGCTCGCTCTTGACTGAGCAGCACTGCACGACATCTTCAAGGGTGAGCCAAATCTATATTTGGAATATGCAGTAGTTGTGTTCAGCATTATTCTGATTAGTGCTGTGATTTTCATCACGCTGAAAAGAAAGAAGAGGAGAGTAAACATCACCTAAGGCACTGTTTGCGCTTGGAGCTAGATCAGGAATGTACGCTGATCGACAAGAAGAAGGACGCACAGAGAGGGTGATAAATGAGGATTAGGAGATGGGCAATCTTGGCAAGTCTGTTAGGAT
>CAYYHL010000402.1:0-1869 GCA_964471775.1 uncultured Clostridia bacterium | reverse complement strand
ACTTTCCCAGTTGGGCGAAAACTTCAAACGGATTTCCTCTCCCATCTTCATTTATGGTAACGTAAAGATCTCCACAGCCGGTTCTTGTTTCTATAGTTATTCCAGAAATAACTCTTTCTCTTGGTCGAGGTACTAGTCTACTTTTTTCCCTGGGTTTCCCCGTGGTGTAGACTTGTTCTTCTCTACTTTGGTCGCGATAAACTGTAATTCCCTTACATCCAAGCTTATGTGCAAGAAGATACAACCTTTTGATGTCTTCTTTGGCGGCTTCATTGGGGAAATTGACGGTTTTTGAGACCGCTGAGTCCGTGTACTTCTGGAAGGCAGCCTGCATTTTGACATGATCATCAGGGCTGATATCAAAACTGGTGACGAAAACGTCCTGCACCTCTGGAGGGACTTTGGCTATTCCTCGGCAAGATCCTCTATTGTTTACTATATCCCTCCGGAGCTGGGGTGAGTACCACTTCTTTTGCCGAACCACTCTTTCAAACTCTTCGTTAACATAGAGAAGCTTCTCTCCTCCCAGCACCTCTTTGTGATAGAGGAGACTAAAAAAGGGCTCTATCCCTGAAGAACAATTAGCAATCATGCTTATGCTTCCTGTAGGAGCCATGGTAGTAGTCGTGGCATTTCTGAGCTTCACGCCCCTCTCTCGGTGTATGCTTTTGTCGTAGCTGGGGAATACTCCCCTCTCTTCAGCCAGTTTTCGAGAAGCTTCACTAGCCTCTTTCTGGATGAATTTCATAATATTTTCCGCTGTGGCGATACCTTCTTTCGAGTCATAAGCAATATTCAATTTGGCGAGCATGTCGGCAAATCCCATTATTCCTAGTCCTATCTTTCGACTAGCCTTAGTATTTCGCTCGATTTGAGCCAAAGGATACCTATTGACATCAATCACATTATCCAGGAAATGTACGGCGATATGAGCAGTTTTTCGCAGTTTATCCCAATTGATCCTATGGTCGGTAACCATCAACGACACGTTGATAGAACCAAGATTGCAACTCTCATAGGCAAGCAGAGGTTGTTCTCCGCAGGGGTTTGTGGATTCTATTTCACCCAACTCTGGAGTAGGATTGCCTCGATTAATTGCATCCAGGAATACCAAACCCGGCTCCCCATTTTTCCAAGCCATTTCCACTATAGCATCCAAGACTCTGGCGGCATTGAGTTTCCCTACCTTCTTCTTGGTTTGAGGGTCTATCAAATCATAATCCTTGCCCTTCTGAGCTGCTTCCATGAACTCATCGGTTGCTGCGACTGAAATATTGAAATTCCTTAGATTTCCCTCGTCTTTTTTGGAGAAGACGAATTCCAATATGTCAGGATGATTCACGTTCAGGATGCCCATATTGGCACCTCGACGCCTACCCCCCTGCTTGATGGCTTCTGTGCTCGCATCGAAAACCTTCATAAAGGATACGGGTCCACTTGCTACACCTGAAGTCGTTCCCACGGCCCTCCCCTTGGGTCTTATCCGGCTGAAGGAAAAGCCTGTCCCACCGCCTGACTTATGAATAATCGCAGTATGCTTAATAGCTTCATAAATGGATTCAATGGAATCGTCTACCGAGAGAACAAAGCAGGCAGCAAGTTGTTGAAGTTCCGTATCTGCATTCATCAGAGTGGGTGAGTTTGGTAGGAAATTCAGGTCTGCCAGGAGCTGGTAAAAAGCTTCTTCTGTCTTCTTAACCTCCTCAGCGCTCCGATTGTAGAGGCTATCAGCCGCGGCAATGTTGTGAGCTACCCTTCTGAACATACCTTCCGGAGTCTCTATGATCCTACCTTGCTCATCCTTCCTAAGGTATCTTTTCTCAAGCACCTTCAAGGCATTTTCAGATATCCGTATCTTCTGTGACCCAC
>CAYYHL010000401.1:0-1873 GCA_964471775.1 uncultured Clostridia bacterium | reverse complement strand
CTGAGATCCTGATAAAATCGTATCGAAGGAGGCTGAAATTATGGCTAAAATACGAAAGCGAAATATTCGGCGTTCTTTCAAAAACAGTATCAAATACCTCAAGAAAGAGCAGTGGGATAGACTCAGGGGCAGCATTGATAATTACCGCGACAAATTGATAGTCACCTTGCTTTATGCGACCGGGACGAGAGTTGGGGAGTTCACCAAGCTGAAGGTGGAAGATATTGATTTCGAAGAGCGGTTCATCAGGATTCCCGCAGAGAATAGCAAGACTGGAGAAGGAAGAATTATCTTCATACCCAAAAGGAAGTCCTGAGCGACATAACAGCTTATTTGAAGCTAGAGAAGAAGAAAAAGGGGAGATTATTCGAAGTTACCTCTCGTCGAGTACAGCAGATCCTCAAGAAATACTCTGCCCGGGCAGGAGTGAAAACCACTCCACATACTCTGAGACATACTCACATTGTTCATTCTTTGCTTGATAAAGTGTCAATAGTGGCTGTTAAGAGACAGGTTGGACACAAGAGGCTTACCACTACCCAGATATATTCGGAACTTGCACCTGAAGAGGTGAGGGCGGCCTATGAGGAGGCAACAAGGTGAGAAGAAAATATTTGCTGTTGCTCCTGATACCCTTGGCAGTAACCTTGAGTGGCTGCCGGAGGAAGCATTTCGCACCACCAGAGCTGATCGCTCCCAGCAATCTAGTAGCGAGAGCAGTAAGCTCCAGCCAGATCCATCTTACTTGGCAAGATAACTCAACCGACGAGGATTACTTCAGGGTCTTGTGTCCGACTATGTGGGGGATTCAACATCAGACAATAGCGACCCTTCCCCCCGACACTACCAGCTTCGACCACTGCAACCCGGAGCCGATGACAGAATATGAATATTATGTTTGTGTGCACAGAGGAGAGGAGCATACCTGTTCAAATAGAGCTTATGCGACTACTTTGCCTGAGTAGCTATCATCTTCAGTTCGACCTAATTAAAAACCTTTCGTTTGAGTGAAAAAGAGGGGGAAAAATAAGAAAGATCTCTTACTACCCCAAAGGATTCCTTGCGACGGTAAAAAAGTGGCCCTATTCCGCCATATTTTGGCTCCGATGGCTGAAACTAGCTCTGACGAGGGAAAGCAGACACAGAATTGGGCTCATGCGGCGATCCTAAAAGGGAAGAGATTAATGGCTCGTCTAGGGGCTAGAAAGTACCTAGATGGGCTTGTGTGGAAGTGTTTTTTCTCGGAATACTCTCGAAAATTGGCTTCTGGCCCTTTGGGGTTTGAAAGAGACCAAAAAGGTGGTGAGAATAGAGAATGGACACTTGCACAAGAGAACAGTCACTCAGGAGTCCTCCCAAGTCAATCAACGTTGGAAGAGTTTTACGGAATTGCGTTGCTTTCGTGGCTTGGTCTCCTGCTTTGCAAGGAAAGCTCTTGCAATGACAGGCAAGACAAGTGCTAAAATTACTCTGCAAGGAGGTAAGGTAGATGGGATATGCGGAATTTGAAGGTCCTGATGCCGGGACCCAAAGAATGCGTTTTGTCTGTTGCCCTTTGTGCTCTTGGAGTCATAAGCTATATAAGACTGACACTTTCGTTACTCTCAAGGGCCAACGTGTGGGCGAGGCTAAGGGCTAGTTCAAATTCGACAGCGGAAAGAAGGATTTAAAGACCGCCCCCTTTATTGATGTCAGAGATGTCTCTGGAGGAAGAGGACGTAGCCTCAGAAGGATAGCTGAGGAGTGCCTCACACTTAAAGAAGCAATGGATAAGGAAGAATATCGGGATGTCATTAAAAGTTTGAAAACTCAAATATCTAAAATACAAAAAATTCTCGAAAGCCAGAAATAATCAGCCATTTCTTTATTTTTT
>CAYYHL010000400.1:0-1875 GCA_964471775.1 uncultured Clostridia bacterium | reverse complement strand
CTGGTATCCGGGAGGAGCTAGATCTGGCGGATGTACCGAAACCCTTCCAGGGAGCGGCCATTACCTTAATCCTGGCTGGACTTCTGGCCCTTGCTTTCATGGGATTCTCGGGACTTATTTATGCGTAAGCCTCCTGGTTATCATGAGGAGGTTCTTAACGTTCAGGATGCTCATAGATACATTCTAAGGAGCTGCCTTCACCAGAAGCAGTGCAGAAGATACCTATTCTGCTCTGGTAAATCCTATCCGGGCCGCTTTACCTCGGAAGAAGGGGAGTTTCGGCCAAAGTAGACTTTCTGGCCTGAAGAAACGGAGGGGGTTTCATGGGAACTCTGGTCATCATTTCTGTATTAGCCATGGTCGGACTGGGAGCTCTTTTTGCCTTTGTCCTCTCTCTTGCTGATAGAAGACTCAGGGTGGAGGAGGATCCCAGGATTGAGGCTCTTCTGGAGGTACTTCCTGGAGCTAATTGTGCTGCCTGTGGATTCGCCAGCTGCCGGGCTTTGGCTGAGACTATGGTGGAGAAAGGGAATACAGCTCAAAGCTGTCCTGCTGGTGGGGAAGAGGTAGCCTCTCATGTGGGAGAAATATTAGGAGTAGAAATCGAAGGAGCTCTCAGTCAATACGCCCGGGTCCGATGCGGAGCCAAGGTTAGCGAAAGAAAACAAGACGCTCACTACCAGGGGATCCAGACTTGTCAGGCTGCTCACCTGATTGGGGGAGCAGGGCTAGCTTGCTTCTACGGATGTTTTGGCTTTGGCGACTGCAAAGACACCTGCCCCTTCGATGCCATCTATATGGAAGAGGGGCTTCCCCGCATTGATGTGGTGAACTGCACTGGATGCGGCAACTGTGCGACGGCCTGTCCCCGGGATCTCATTACCCTGGCTCCCATTGATGACGATCAGGAGCACTTCGTCTCTTGCAGCAATCTGGATCGGGGTAAAGAAGCCAGAAGAGTCTGCAAAAAAGCATGCATCGGTTGCGGGCTCTGCGTTAAGGTGTGTCCCTATGACGCAGTGGAGATGGAAAACAATCTGGCCAAGATCGACCACAGGAACTGCCAGGAATGTGGTCTCTGTGCCACAAAATGTCCCACCGATGCCATCATCGATTTGGGAGCTTACCAGAACTGGAAAAAGATAAGAAAACCAAAGGAACCCGCCTCGCCTACAACCATATCCTAGTTTGGCGAAGGTAGGAAGACAAATCCCCTCCAACCCCATTCTGCCCTCCTTCTATCTCTATTGACAAAATGACTCTTCCAGGTAAAGTGGAACTGTCCACATTAACTCACATGCAGCTCAAAGACATACTAAATCGGGTTCCAGGACTGGGAAAGGATTTGGTCTACTATCTGGAGAATAAGGGTTATATCCATCCCAGGAAAATACAGAAAGACAGAATTTCAAGAAGAGAGTACAGCAAGAGGGATTATGAGATAATAGCCTCGGTTTTTAAGTATTACAAGCGGGGATACCCCCCGAAAATAGCGTATGAGCTTGTCACCAAGGAGGAGAGAATGCTGGCCTACGTCTTGATGGAGGTGCCAGGGAAAGGATCGCGGAAGGTGCTGGAGTCTTTGAAAGAAGTCGATGGAGTGATGGAGGCCGCTGCTACCTATGGAGGCAGTGATGTTATAGCCAAAATAGATGTTCCCGATATCAGCGATCTTGATGAAATAATACTTGAAAAAATCGAGAGCCTGGCCGGAGTAAAATCTACCCATACGCTAATAGTCTTCCAGAATACTCATTGGAGGCGCTAATCCTCGTTCTATTTTTCCTAAGATACGGCGTAAGAAGATGTCGGGACAACATCTTCCCCAAAATGAGACTTGAAAAAAAATGGCTAAAGGTTTTTGTCTTCTATGCC
>CAYYHL010000399.1:0-1875 GCA_964471775.1 uncultured Clostridia bacterium | reverse complement strand
CAACATCATCGTCCAGTATAGATTGAACGGGGTGATACGTGATCTCACCAAATATTCCGCCGTGGAGCTGTATAATGTTGACTCCAGACAGTGCAGCGACCAGAGCCATAATTGCTCTCTCATATCCACACTGAAAGTCAATTCTCTTCGAACTACTGAGCCCAATAGAAGCGTTGTTTGTAGGAATTTCGTATTTCTTTCGCCAAATCTGGTTAAATGCCACCTGGTGTAGCGCAATTCCTATATCACCAAAAGCAGGGGATCCTACTCGCATGTTCTGTGGAAATGCAAATTCTACAGCTATTATTCTTGTTCCCGGCTTTATGAGCTGCGCCAGCACTACTCCTGCTATGATCTCAGCATTATTAGTTACAGTTGATCCAGCCAAGGTGGCAGGTGCGGTTCCTCCGAATATGTCACCTGTTCCTATGTGAAGGGGAAGCCCAGCCTCAGCAAATCTGAAAGCACTCTCTATTGCATCATTATGATATGTCAGAGGAGGAGAAGGGGCAGATATCCCCATGATCTCTGTTCCGGCTGCCTGTGCCATTTGTATATTGAATATCTCGCAATCGTTCGAGTAACCGGTGAGTTGGACCTTTGTCGAGTATCTCATCTTGGCAGCAACGCTCTCTGGTATAGACATCACTGGAGGAATGCCTTCTACTTCAAAATACGGCGTGTAGCATAAAAGCTTATGGACACTATCGAGCGCATCCAGGACTATTACGCCCTCAGCGTTCTCCTTCCGACTGGCCACTCTGGGCTCCCAGGTATTTAGGTCAACAGTTCTCGTTCCGGGGAAGGTTGTGAAATACACAGTATTTCCGCCTATTATCAAGTCATTCTTGGGCTCCCGTGCTTTGACACGGTAGCTGCTGGGGCATTTGCGTAAAGATTCCTCAACCAGACCCGGTGGGAACCTGACCCTATTCTCACTGTAGTCTACCTTGCAATCATTTTTTTCAAAAAGCTTAAGAGCTCTTTTATGTTCAATCCTGACCCCTGTTTCTTGAAGAACATCTAATGTTCCTCTATGAATATCTTCAACCTCCTCTTCCGTTAGGATCTCTAGGGGCCTAAATCTTCGCGTGTATCCTTTCATAGCCATATTCTCATCCTCCCTCATTTTCCCACGAGCTTTCTCCCTAACTTCGCGGCGCCAGGTGCGGTGGGATCGTATCCATCTGCTCCAATGCTATCGGCAAATCCTTGGGTTATTGCGCCTCCCCCAACCATTACCTTTACCTTATCTCTCAGATTCTCTTTCTTCAGGGTATCAATGACCTTTTTCTGCTCTGGGGCGGTCATAGTCATAAGGGCAGACATGGCCAGCATGTTTGCTTTATGCTTCCGGATCGCCTCTACGAAATCCTCAGCTTTGATGTTCACCCCGAGATCATGAACAGTAAAGCCTTCAGCCATGAGCAATGTAGATACCATGGTCTTCCCTATGTTATGAATATCTCCATATACTGTTCCTACTACAACGGTACCCAGGGTTTGTCTCTTTCTTCCTCTTTTCTCAATCTCATCTTCCACTATTGGCATAGCAGCCTGCATGGCATCTGCTGCCCCAACGAGGTCAGGAAGCCAGAGCTCCCCCCTGCCAAAGCCATCGCCAACTTGCCTTACCGCCTCTGTCATTGCGTCCAAAGTACTAAGAGGGTCTATTCCCTTCTCGGTTGCCTTCCTCGCCAAACTTGCTGCCCGCGTGCTATCGTATTCTAAAACAGCCTTCCTCAAGTTTTCCAAAGTCTCATCACTTGACATCTAGCTCCTCCTTCTTAGAAAAACCTGGACTTCAAAGCTTACCTCTTTCCTTGTAGTACTTTCTCGCCTCCTGTAAGATCCTCTCTATCTCCTTTTCCTGAC
>CAYYHL010000398.1:0-1877 GCA_964471775.1 uncultured Clostridia bacterium | reverse complement strand
TGCGGATAAAAGAAGGGACAGTGACCTGGCCCCGTTAATAGTACCAGTTGTTAAGTTAGAGTCAACGGAATAATAGCCTCGGGAGCAGGTGGTCTTGACCTGCCCCCATTAATTGTACCGCTTTCTAAGTTAGAGTCACGGGCATAATTGCCTCAGGAGCAGGAGGTTGGTAACCAAGAGCACTGCGAAGGCCCATGTCTTTCGTGGGCGCTGGGCGACTGTGGTCTTATCTGATTTCTTTTGATCTTGTCCATTTCCTGGCAGAAGCAATCTCCACTGGCGCAGAAGGAAACCTCGCCTAAGTGATCTCCTCCATTTTTGTGAAGCTTCCATAGCAGATGAGATTATCTCCTGCACGTACCTTATGACTTCCCTTGGTTACTAGAATCTTTTCTTTCTCCCTTTCGATTGCGAGAACGAAAATCTTCCTCTTGCGTAAGTCCAACGCAGCCAAGGTTTTTCCCACGGATGCCGATCCTTCGTGCAGGGTGATCTCCGCAATACCGAAGTCCTCTCCAAGGTCCAGCATTCGGCCTATGGCTGCTTTCTGGAGCTTCCACCTTTGGCGAAGTTCCGTTTCTATCTTCTTGGAGAGGAAGCGTGCGAGTCTCGTGTGGGTAGCTACTCTAAATATCACGTAAAGAGCGATCACCAGGACAACGAACCGGCCTGTTGCCCAGGCAGAAGTTACAGTAAGAAACGAGGAGGCAAGTCCAGCAATGACAGCAACCATTCCAGCATTTCCGGTTATCATAAGGAGAGAGATTATGCGGCGCCTCATCGGGTGATTGAGCACCAGCTCCGCCTCCTTGGTGGTAAAGCCGGTTCCGGTCAGAGCAGAAAGGGCCTGAAAGTTTGCCGCCGGCTTATCCAGGCCAGTGAGCTGAAGAGCCACAGCAGCGATGTTTCTTATCATTACGATAATGAATACTACGGTGATTATGACGATAATTCCACCCATGATCTGACCTCCTCATTGTGATTTATATTTCCAAGAATACGTCACTCTCCAGGTGTCGTTCCGGACGTACTCTTTTCCTTACTTTCTCCTGCGACGGCGATAGATTGGAAGGTAAGCTGTCCGTCCTTCCTCAGAACCGAACCATCGGAAGGTGAGTGAAAGTTCCATGGAACCTAGTACATCAGCCACAAGTTCCCCTAGAATAGGGCTAACTCCCATTCCTATCGAGACCAGGGCCCCGTTCAGGGGGAGGTAGTTCGTTGTATTACCCCGGGGAGCTAGTTTGAAGGCAATGTTAAATGACGCGAGAGAGATCCCTGCCCGGTTGAGCGAGCCTCTCCTTTTTTGGGGTGACTCGGACTCACGCTCTCACTTCTTCGTCAGAGCAAAAAATGCATAGAATCCGAAGAATCCGTACAGTCCGAACCACCGAGGATCGCCCAGCACCATGCCGAGAAAGCCCAAGAATCCTATAAGGCCGATCCAGCCGAGTTTGCTCATATTCAGCTCCTGGGTCTCCGTGGATTGATCCTACCCTGTCACTTCTCTCTCAATTTCTGAATGTCCTTTTCCTTGCCCTCTATCTCTTTCTTGAATTGGGTGATCTTTCCCCCGAGCTTCCTAAGCTCTATATTGCCGATCTTCTTCGCCAGGTGAAGATGGTAGGTCTTTTGGTCGAACTCATCGAACCTTCTTCGAAGATTCCCGGGCTAATACGGAGATCCCAGCCTACGACCCATCGCCCCATTCGAGAGCAGAAGATTCAAGATCCTGATGGATACTCCCGGGAGGCGAGTCAAATCTCAGCACTTATCCATTTTTTTCCTCTGCCATTGGCGAAAATCAGTAAATCATTCCCTTAACACCTGACTTTATTTTAGCTTGGATATCGGAAGAGATTGCTAACGGCCTATGA
>CAYYHL010000397.1:0-1900 GCA_964471775.1 uncultured Clostridia bacterium | reverse complement strand
TGTTCCACGATTCAGTTAGAATGGCTCAGGAGATCGCCGGAGGGTTGGTAGCTACCGTTCCATCTCAAAGGGACTGGGGAAACGAGGAGCTTCAAGGGTATATCGATAAGTATCTCAAGGGCAAGGCAGAAGTTCCCACGGAGCACCGACTGAGGTTATTCCGGCTGCTCCAGGATATGACCGCCTATGGTGGGTTTACCTGTTACTGGCTACCGGTTTCCGCGGTGGGGGCAGGCTCGCTACAAGGGGCGAAGATTATGATCTCCAGAGAAACCGATTTTGAAGCTAAGGAGAATCTAGCCAAGGCCCTTTGTGGCATACCAGAAGTTGATAGTTGAACGAAAGCGAGGATTGTTGCCCAGTGCCCCTGCTACTCCAGGAAGGAAAATCGCACCTGGGCCCTTCCAATCATATCATACTAAGTTCTGAAATAAGAGGGTTATTCAGAAGAGACTTGCCTATAGGAGGGCACAACGACTTTCTTGACTTACGTGATTGCCGGATATAAATATGGGCGCACACCCTAGCTGCTTGCGGGGGCTAAGCCAGGTTGACAGCCAGATATAATGGGGATATTATCCGTGCCAAGAGCGATGACATATGAGGATTGCCTCACTTCAAGATTAACCCTATAATTGCTGTTCAGATGCCTATTGACGTTGATAAGGAGGGCAGGTAGTTATGATCCTTATTACCGGCGGTGGAGGGTTTATTGGACTTAATACAGCACGGGACTTGGTCGATAGAGGACAAGAGGTGCTGCTGGTTCGGCGTTATTCTTTCCAGGTCCCGTCCTTTTTAGCCCCCTACGTGGATAAACAGGTCAAAGTGGTCTTAGGTGATATCCTGGAATTGCCTTTCCTCTATGGGTTGATAAAGGAACACAATGTAGACAGCATCGTCCACTTAGCCATGCTGCGTGAGGGGCTTGGTAGCCTGCATCAAGTACTAAAGGTTAATGTGGAAGGCACCACCGAGGTTCTGGAAGCTGCCCGTATCTTCGGTCTCCGCCGGGTTACCTTTTGCAGCTCGGTGGCCGTTTATCCGCTAGAAAAAAGAGTACAGACCCTCCAAGAAGATTTGGACTTACCCGTGGAATCTGGTAACTATATATCTGCCACCAAAAAGATCGGAGAGCAGATTTGCGAGCTCTATGCTAGAGAATACGGCCTTAGCGTCCCTACCGTTAGACCCACACAAGTCTGGGGTCCACTGTATTGGTCAGGACTCCAACCGATTCAAGCTATGGTGGAGAATGCCGTAGCCGGGGTGTCAACACCGACTGATTTTTCACATGTTTGTGGCGTAACCAAGAGGCACTTTGTCTACGTGAGAGACTGCGCTAAGGCGATTAGCCTGGTCCACCTCGCTCCATCACTTAAGCACAATATCTACAACATCTCAGATGGTGAGTTGCGCAGCTTAGCCGACTTCGCCGAGGCAGTAAGAGAGGTAATACCTGATGCACAGATTAAGTTGGGAACGACTAGGTCAGAAGCGGATATAGACCAACCTCCTATAAACATAGAGCGGATCAAGGAGGATTTAGGCTTTACCCCGGATTACGATTTAAATCGGGCGGTAAGGGCCTACATTGATTGGGTCAGGGACGGAAAATATAGCTGAGACAAAAATCTCAAATAATAAAGAGGGGAGTAACAAAACGCTAAATTGTCGTAGTAAGTAACAATTCAACTAATTGTTGGAGGCATCCGCCTCTGCCATTGCTATATTCCTCTCCTTGTTTCAGCGAACTAGCTTCCCGGCCATCCTGATCTTAAGCACTTTGTTATGCAGGCTAGAGGCTGGCCTCAAGAAAGCCAGCCTCTGGCCTGTCTCAATTTCCCCCGCCACGCTCTTGTCAAACCTTCTGGCGCCGCCCTCCTCGACGATAGGAAGC
>CAYYHL010000396.1:0-1900 GCA_964471775.1 uncultured Clostridia bacterium | reverse complement strand
ATGATGAAGGAAGCAAAAATAAAAGCCCTGGACATAGCCAGACGTCAGATAGAACAGCAATTTGGCAAGGGTTCACTGATGAGGCTGGGAGAGAGAGCTGCTCGCATGGATATAGAGGCCATTCCCACAGGAAGCATTGCTCTGGATGCGGCCCTGGGGATCGGTGGAGTTCCCAGAGGAAGAGTGGTGGAGCTGTTCGGTCCTGAGGGCTGCGGCAAAACTACTCTGGCTCTGCATATTGCCGCCGAAGCCCAGAAGAAGAGTGGGATGGTAGCCTTCATAGATGCTGAACATGCCCTGGATCCGAGCTATGCCGGGAAGCTGGGAGTGGATACGGAGAATATTCTTATTTCACAGCCAGACTCCGGCGAACAGGCTCTTCAAATAGCTGAGCTCTTGGTAAGGAGTAACGCTGTAGATTTGGTTATCATTGACTCGGTAGCTGCCCTGGTTCCTCGAGCGGAGCTAGAAGGAGAAATGGGTGAGGCTCATGTGGGACTTCAGGCGAGACTGATGTCTCAGGCTCTTCGTAAACTCACTGGAACCATAAGCAATTCTAAGACCTGCACCATATTCATTAATCAGCTCAGGATGAAGATAGGAGTTATTTTTGGCAATCCAGAAGTCACTCCTGGAGGAAGAGCCTTAAAGTTCTACGCTACGATAAGGATGGATATGAGGAGAAAGGGTTCTTTGACGAGGGGTGAAGAGAACATAGGTAATCTGATTCGGGTAACCGTAGTTAAGAACAAACTTGCTCCTCCCTTCAGGAAAGCGGAATTTGACCTTCTTTTTGGGGAGGGAATTTCGCAAGAGGGCAGCATTCTAGATGTTGGAGTGGATCTGGGGATCATTGAGAAATCCGGTGCCTGGTTTTCCTACGGGGATACTCAAATAGGCCAGGGAAAGGAAAATGCTCGAGAGTTTCTCAAGGATAAAAAGAACAGCGCTTTGAGAGAGGAGCTTGAGAAGAAGATAAGGCAAAAACTGGGATTTTCGAGGAAGACGGCTGAAGCCTCAAAGGGTTAGTAATAGGAGAGTTGCCTCTGTATTCGTCACAAAGACTAATGAGAAAGCTTGGCGCAGCACTGGTAGGACTTAGCTCACTCTTGTTCCTTTTTGTTCCCCTCACCCAGGCTGAGATACAATATGAAGTGGGTAGGATAAGCTACGAGTCTTATTCTGACCATACCCGGGTTTTCATAGAGCTGACTCCGGGAACAGGGTACGTGGTCATCGATCTCGATAATCCTCCCAGGCTCAAGGTCAATCTATATCCCGCCAACCTAAGCTCTGTATCCACGGAAATTGAGGTTCAAGACCGATTTGTTAAAAGGATTCGGCTGGATCAGGAGACAGAAAAGGTTGTTAGGGTGGTTCTCGATCTCAAGATATCTGATCCTACTTCCAGTGTTGATCTTTCGGCGGATGGCTCTCGTGTCGCTATAGAGATCCGAAGTCCCGAGGAAGATTTGGTTGCGGCCGTTCTGAAAGAGAAAGAGACCCCCATAGTCAAAAAAGAGGAGATTCCGTCCGTTACCCTACCCCAAAAGAGAGAAAAAACTGTTTACACCATTGTTCTTGATCCCGGACACGGGGGCAAGGATCCGGGAGCTATTGGCCGCAGCAGTGGACTCAAGGAAAAAGACGTAACCCTCAAGGTGGCCAAAGAGCTGGCCAGGCTCCTCAAGGATGAAGAAGGGATAAGGGTCTATTTGACAAGAAATACCGACCGCTATCTTTCTCTGGATCGAAGAACGGAGATAGCCAATCAGCTGGGGGGAGACATGTTCGTCAGCATTCATGTTAATTCCGGCTACAGGCGTCATGCCAGGGGGGTGGAAACTTTCTTTAATTCGCGATATTCCTATGGGGAGGGAGCCGAAGAGGTTGCAGGCAG
>CAYYHL010000395.1:0-1901 GCA_964471775.1 uncultured Clostridia bacterium | reverse complement strand
CTAGACTACAAACCAGATGCTATTGCGCGGGGGCTCAAGATCCGAAAAACTAAGGCCATCGGGGTAGTTATCTCTGATGTGCTTTCTTTTTTCTTCACTACACTTGTTCGGGGAGTTGAAGATGCGGCCAGTCAAAGTGGCTACAGCGTGATCTTATGCAATAGCGATGAGGATCCGGCAAAGGAGCGAGAGTACCTTTCAGTCTTATACGAGCGAAGTGTGGATGGCCTGATTATCTCCCCTTCAACGGGAAATCACAGCTACATTAAGAAATTAGCCAGGGGTGGAATGCCGCTGGTATTGGTGGACAGAAGAATTAGGGGCCTTGAAGTGCCCTCGATCACAGTTGATAATGAGGCCGGGTCCTACGAGGCTGTAAGTTACCTTATTGGCCTAGGACACCGCCGCACAGGAATCATCACTGGTCTAAGAAGAGTTATGACCAGTAAGGAAAGGTTAGCCGGGTATAAAAGGGCTCTCGAGGAAAACGGCCTTCCCTTGGGAGAGGACCTCATTAAAGAGGGGGATTACCGAAAGGAAAAAGCCCAGAAGGTAACTCAGGAGTTCTTAAGGATGAAGAATCCTCCCACTGCCCTTTTTGTGTGCAATGAGCCTATGACCAGTGGAGCTCTATTAGCCTTAAGGGAGAATAAGGTGAAAATTCCCCAAGAGATGGCCGTAATTGGATTTGATGACCTTGCATGGGCTCCCTTGGCTGGACCTCCATTGACTACTGTAAGCCAGCCCAGCTACTCCATGGGCAGCTTAGCCTGTCAGACTCTATTGAAGGAAATAAGAGAAACTCCTCGCGACAGGACGCCGCCTGAGGATATAATCCTGAAAACAAGGCTAATTCTACGGGAGTCTTCTGGAAAGAGGATTCCAAAAGACGCGATACCGAGATGACATACCCAGAGGACAAAAGCAAAGATAGCAGTTTTAACGCAAAGGCTAGAATGAGGCCGAAAGGAGGTGAGAAAGTGAATATGGCCATTAGCTGGGAAACAAAAGAAGGCTTTCAAGAAAAGAAGGAACCGTTAAATAAACTAGGTTTCTTTCTAGAAGCTCTCGGGAGAAAGTGAACCATGTCATGGAGGAAAGGATGAGAAAGTCATTAGTAATTGCTTGCATATCAAGCCTGTTTTTGTTGGGATTGACAGGAATGAGCAGGGCTAACGTTACTATCAGTATATGGGACGAGTTTTCCGCACCCCCTGTGCGTTATGCAGCGGATGCCACTTACCAAGCTTTTCAAAAGGCTCATCCTGAGATAAATATTGCTGTGGCTCATTTTGAAAACACACCCTACGAGTGGGTATTAAAAGTCGCCTTCGCGGGAGGTGAACCACCGAGTATCATAGAGGTCAATAATGGAGCAGACTTATTCGAGAAGGTGAGGGCCGGGGTAATTATGGACATAACTGATTTCGTTCGCGAGAGACTCGACCGGCTAGTAGTTAATCCCAGCATCTACGAGCTTGGAGGAAAATATTGGGGCGTGCCGAACAGCGCGGCTGACTTTGGAAATTTGATCTGGCACAATGTCCCCATACTAAGAGAAAATGGAATTACCGTTGATTCTCTTCACACTTGGAGCGGTTTCACGGCAGCATGCGAAAAACTCAAAAATCAGGGGATGATCCCGATTGCGTTTGGGGATAAAGAAGGGTGGTGTGGCAACCATTGGTGGACCCATTTCTTATTTCGGTTATTGGGTGAAGCAAAATATAACGAACTAAATCTTCGCTCAATGATTCCGGGCTGGAAAACAGAGCTGAAATATACGGACCCGGAAGCAGCAAAGGCATGGGAACTTTTTGCCGAACTCTGGGAAAAGGGTTATTTTCCCCCTGGCGCTGCGGTTGATGACTTCTCTACTGCTGCCACGTATTTTCTGACCG
>CAYYHL010000394.1:0-1905 GCA_964471775.1 uncultured Clostridia bacterium | reverse complement strand
GATGTAGATGCATGGTAGAGACTACTAGATCATGGAAACGATGCTGAAGGTCAGTCAGAGCATCTGAAAGTCCTCGCGTGTGGTGATTGTAGACGATGGTGATTGTTCCTACCATCTCCCGCTTGTCCTCGCTCCATTCCTCCTCCACCAAATGGTTCCTGATAAGATCCCTCAGCGCCTCTGACCTGTTGGCATATGCCTTACGAGATACAAGATTATCAAAACGTCGAAGCAGGTTCCTATCCATGGAAATACCAAATCGCACCAGTCTTCCGTCCATCCCTTTCTCCTGGTCTTCTTTTCTTGACCCAGACATTTTTGAGGCCATTGTTACCTTACTTACGTTTTTTGTGATGGATTTTTGGATGCTTCGCCGTACCTCTTGGGTTGTGTTACGATTTTCATAATAGTAACACAGGAGAATTAGTCAAGGGCAAGTGCGAGACTTAATTGACAAAAGTGTATCATGTATTATACTCTTTGGGTAGAAGGAGTAGGCTTCTAGCATCCTACAAGCCAGGGACAGTACCAGGCAAGGGCAAGATGATTCAGCTAGCTCTAGTTATTGTTGTTGTCATTGTCCTCATACTTTACTTCAGGAGTAGATCAGAAAAGGAGCCTCCCAGCGAGCTGGAATTAAAGGCAGATTTGCTCCAGAGGGAGGTTATGAAACTGCTGGAAGAGGTAAAGAAGAAACCTACCCGTATTAAGATGAAAAGGCTGGAGCTAGAACTGGAAAGACTTCAGAAGGGCAGAAGACTGGATGAGCTTATGGGAAAGGCTGAGCGGGAAAGAGACTCCCAAAAAGCTATTGACTGCTATCTAGAGGCTTTCTCTTTCATTAAGAAGAACAACTTCGAGCTGGAGAGAAAACAAGAAATTGAAGAAAAGATCAAGACTCTTCAGCAGAGTCCCGCCACCCGCATTCCATCCGCAAAAAGCTAAACTGTTCCCGTCCCCCCGGGAATGAAGACCAATTAATCCTCCCCAGATAATTTCCTCTTAACCAACGCAAGATCCCGGCGCAGCAAATTTTCCCAGGAAGGATTATAAATACAAGCAGCGGGATGCAGGGTGGGAATAATTATGGTACTCTCGTCATAGAACTGAGGCTTTCCCCTGAGGGAGGTAATTCCCTGCTGCGTGCTCAAAAGAACCTGGGTGGCAAATTTGCCCAGGCTGCAGATGATCCGGGGATGGAGGATTTCTATCTGTCTTTTCAAATAGGGAAGGCAGGCCTCAATTTCTTCAGGAAGAGGGTCCCTATTACCGGGGGGTCTGCACTTAAGAACATTGGCAATATATATGTCTTCCTCTCTCAACCCCGTCTTTGCCAATTCCTTAGCAAGGAGTTTTCCTGCTGCTCCTACGAAGGGTCTGCCCTCCAGATCCTCCTCTCTTCCCGGTGCCTCTCCTACCAGCATTACTTTTGCCTGAGAACTTCCCCTTCCGAAAACCAGATGGGTCCTGGTCCTATGAAGGGAGCAAGCTCGACAGGTCAAGATTGAGGCATGAAACTGCTTCAATACTTGCTGAGGGCCCTGGTGCTTTGATCTTTGACTCACTCCTCTTTTATCTAAGTATTGGCGAAATGATCTAACAATGGTCAAATATTCTTTCAGAACTTCCCCTTGCTTTTCTTTGAACCCGAGTTCCCTCTCTACCGGCAAAAGAACGCTCCTTCTTAAGGATCAGGGCTCCTCTTACGCCCTGACCAGGTTTTGAAGATAGTTCCTGTAAATACTTTCCCAATCGAACTTGGACACCACGCGCTTGAAGAGAACCCCCGTAGGCTGCATGTTGAGGTAATCTTCAATTCTTTTGGCGATCCGGGAAGGCTTCTCGTCCAACTTGAAAAATAGAGCCTTATCTTGAGCCAGCTCCAAAAGAGACGGGATTTCACTA
>CAYYHL010000393.1:0-1907 GCA_964471775.1 uncultured Clostridia bacterium | reverse complement strand
GCCCACCAATTTTGCTAAAGATAACTCAGTCGCTTATTTGGATCACGACATGCTGCAGGAGCCTCTCTTTCTGCGTGAGAAAAAAAGAGGGGATAGATTTCAACCTTCTGGAATGAGGGGCAGCAAGAAGA
Organism: uncultured Clostridia bacterium; assembly: GCA_964471775.1. GTDB lineage: Bacteria > Aerophobota > Aerophobia > Aerophobales > AE-B3A > SOJT01. The sequence continues at coordinate 1,776 of CAYYHL010000393.1, read as the reverse complement.
TAAAAGACTTCTTTATCGATCTCAAGATTCCTTTGGAAGAAAGAGATAAGGTCCCTCTTCTTATTAGTAAGGACAAGGTAGCCTGGGTGGTGGGCTACCGGGTTGATGAAAGATTCAAAATACAGAAGAGCACTCGGAGGATTCTCAAGATCAAGGTGACGAAAAAATGAAGACACCTCGGTTAGCAAGGGTGAAAAGGAAAACCACGGAAACAGAAGTCAAGATCGATTTGAATTTGGATGGGAAGGGAACCTGCAGGATAGATACTTCCTATCCATTTTTGGACCACATGCTTTCTCTTCTTGCCCATCATGGATTTCTTGACTTGGAAATTGTGGCTGGAGGGGATGTCAAAGTAGACTACCATCATCTGACCGAGGATGTGGGTATCTGTCTCGGGAAAGCGGTGAGGAAAGCTTTGGGAGAAAAAGAAGGAATAAAGAGATATGGCAGCTTTTTTGTTCCCATGGATGAGACACTAGCTCAGGTAGCCGTTGACATAAGTGGACGCCCCGTTCTCGTATTCAAATCTCCGTCTCTGGTAGAGGAGCATGGATCTGAGGTAGAACTGATGAAAGAGTTCTTCCGGGGTTTTGCTTCTCACGCAAGAGTTACCCTCCACATAAATTTGTGCTATGGAAGTGGAGCTCATCACTTAATGGAAGCTACTTTTAAGGCTTTTGCTCTGAGTCTGGATGAAGCTACCAGACTTGATGAGCGAAGAGAAGGGATTCCTTCCACCAAGGAAAGGCTGGGATAGATTTGGGGTAAAGAAAAATCGAGAGGTGAAGTAGATCTTATGCGAGCAGTGATGCAGCGAGTAAGAGAGGCTTCATGTGAGGTGGAAGGGAAACTTGTAGGAGCCATTAAGAAGGGAGTGGTGGTGTTTCTCGGTGTGGGAAGAGGGGACAGCGTGAAAGACGCCGAATATCTTGCTGAAAAAATTGTCAACCTTCGTATATTCGAAGACGCCAAAGGCAAGATGAATCTATCCCTTATTCACAACGGAGGAGAAGTACTCATCATACCGCAATTTACCCTTTACGGAGAGTGCAGGAAGGGTCTTCGCCCTAACTTTGTGAGGGCTGCTCCGAGAAATTTGGCTGAAGAACTTTTCAAAAGATTTGTGGAGCTGGTGGGAAAGAAGGGGCTCCCTGTACAGCAAGGAAGTTTTGGGGAGAAGATGCAAATAGGAGTGGAGAACGATGGCCCTGTCACTTTGATTCTGGAGAGCGAGAGACGTCGGGAGAATTAGAATGGCACGCGTGAGCGTAGGTCTAGAGGTAGGAGCGGCAGTGGTAAAGATGGTAGAGCTTGCTCACGGGAAAAAGGGTCCGCTCCTGACAAAGCTGGCTCGGCTAGAGATACCGCCTGGTCTAGAAGGGGACGATAGAAAATCAGCCATAATAAAGATTATAAAGAGTCTAGTTGCGAACCATGGAATTAATCCTCGGAAGATTATCTCCGGAGTGGGGGGAGAATCCGTTATTGTAAGGAGGATAATGGTTCCCACCATGCCTGATGAGGAACTTACGCAGGCACTGAGGTGGCAGGCCGAAGAGTATCTCCCCTATACCCTTGATGAGGTATACCTGGATTTTCATGTGCTTGGACGGGGCAGGAGAACAGGGGATGAGACTTCCGTAATGCTGGTAGGGGTGAAGAAGGAAACTGTTGATATGCACCTTGATATTCTAAAGAAAGCAGGGATTATTCCTCAGATATTGGATGTGAACGCTCTTGCTCTATTCAATATCTTTGAGTTCTCCCATCCTC
>CAYYHL010000392.1:0-1910 GCA_964471775.1 uncultured Clostridia bacterium | reverse complement strand
TGGTGCCGAAGGCGGGACTCGAACCCGCACAGGCTTACGCCCACTAGACCCTGAATGGAGGTCAACGTTAATTCGAGGTAACCCAGAGTAAACAGAGAGAAGTAATAATATCAACAACTTATCCCATTTCAAGGAGCAAAAGTAAACAGGGTGAAATAGCTCAAAATAGGGGGTTATTTTCTGCAAAGTGTTAGCAAAACGTTAGCAATCTTTGTTGGGGAGGCCAAAACAGGGAGGTTTTCCTGCAAATTCTTGATCTGTAACGATAAAGCAGCATAAGGTGGCAAAAAGGGGGTTAATGGGACGAAAAGACAAAAAATGCTTGATAAAGGCATCAATTGATACTATATGTGAAGAAAAGCTAAAAAATGCTTGACAAAGGTATCAATTGATACTATACTTATGAAAAGACCATCACATAAGGAACTTACCGGAAAGATCAAGCAAGCAAGGGTAGTGGTATCACAGGGTCGTATTGATATTGTGGACCCTACTAGCATTGCCGCGGATGCCTTGGATGTAGGCTATCTTGTTAATGACCTTGCAAATGTTCTTTCTGAGATATTGGAAGAAATAACGCCGGATGACTACGTAGGGAAAAGCCCTCCAGAGCGTTCTTATGAGGACAAGATCAAGGGTAGCGAACTCTTTGCTTTTAGATGGGAGAGCAAGCGATTTGGTTGTGAAGTCTATTTAAAGTTTACTCTTAGAGATGGGGTAATGTGGCTCGTGTCCTTTCATGTAAATAGGGAAATATAGGGGGAATAAAATGGCAAAGGAGTTGATAAACTGCCCGAATGATCATGGGGCCATGGTAATTAGAAAAACTAATAAGAGCACGAATTTTCGTGGGGTGAATATAAATTTTCAGGTAGAGCATTACCTGTGCCCGGTTTGCGGCGTAGAAGGAGGTTCCATTAAGCAAGCTGCTGCCACTCAAAGGGCGATTGCAGATGCCTATCGGAAGGCTGTTGATCTATTGACAGGCAGGGAGATACGCGAAGGTAGAAAGAAACTCGGTTTTACTCAGGCTGCCTTAGCAAATCGCATGAATGTTGGGATCGCCAGCATAAAGAGATGGGAAGGTGGCCTAATTCAAAGTAAATCGATGGACCGGGCTATGCGCTTGGCCCTCAGTGACCAGATCGTTGGAGATAATTATGCTGGCAATCGACCTCTCTCGATTTCAAGGATAAAGCTGGTTCTGAGACAATTTGAGTCTCTATTGGGGAGAAAAATACTCAAAAAAGGTGACAAGGGGCTCTTCGCAGCAAAATATTTGTGGTATGCAGATATGCTGGCTTTTAGGGAGTTAGGAGAAAGCATGACCGGTGCTACCTATGCTCGCCTCCCGTACGGGCCTCAGCTTAATAACTATCGAGACTTAAGTGGAGAGATAAGAAACGCTGATGAGATAGGCGCTGAACCACTTACAGCCCAAGAAAAGAGAATCATTGCCAGGATTTCGATGACCTTCCCTGAAGATCAGACGATATATGACGCTGCCCATCGGGAAAAAATCCTTGAAAGAACACCCATCGGGGCGGCCATTCGGTATACCGATTCAGCAGAATTGACGGAGATATAATAAGTAAACAGCAATTTCCGCGAAACCAACCGTTAGATGGCTGGCTTTAATGGACAGATCCCTTGGAGTGAGTAGATGCCATTATTGAAGAAAATGATGGTGTTTGTCGATGGGGAGAATCTAACCATGCGCTATCAAAGTATGCGTAAGAAAGGATTCTCGCCGAATAACGATCTAATACATGAACCAGACGTTTTCGTTTGGCACCCACGTACGATCCAGACCCAATTCTGTGAACTCATAAGGGCCACTTACTATACATCTGTTGTAGGTGATGAGATTCAATTGAACAAGATGCACAGAAGAATAAAGGAGTCGAGGT
>CAYYHL010000391.1:0-1913 GCA_964471775.1 uncultured Clostridia bacterium | reverse complement strand
TCTTCCGGCCTCGACAGGTCTGGCCACCATTCCTTGGGTACCGGTTTCTTCAAAACTTTCATCCTGCCTTCCTCCTCTTTAATCTTTGTCCACGCCAGCCAGCCGGGGTCATCTCTTCGAGGATAGTCCTCCCTATAGTGAAGGCCTCGGCTCTCAGTCCTGAAGAGTGAAGCCCTCAATATCATTTCGGCGTTAAGGACCATGTTTTCAGTCTCATGGGTTAGCCGCAGCTCGTGAGCGTCCTTGGCGAGCTGCTTAGGAACGAGGTGATCTCTCAGAAACTCAACTATGGTCAGCGCCGCCTGCAACCGCACCTCATGCTTCACATACAAAATGAAATACGGCATCATGGTGTTCTGCAGTAACTGCGTCACCCACCTTGGACTAAAGCCAGACTTCCGGTCGATAGGCGTATACATAATCTTCTTTAACCTTGCCAACTCTCCCTTATCAATTATTGGCTCTTCTGCCTGCAAAGCATACTCTGCAGCCCCCGTTCCAGCCCTTTTCCCTGTGATAGCTGCAGGGGCAAGACCCGCCGGAACTGTTAAGAAGTGAGCACCGTGGCAATATGTACAGCAACAATCACCTGCAACGTAAAGCCCTGGAACGCTTGTGGCACATTTTGTGTTAATAGGCCAAACACCTGCTGTTTGTGGAAGTGGAGATCCCGCACCAGTACCTCCAAAAATCTGATACTTACCGCCGCGGCTCGGGTCTAAGCCTATCCGCTCAGTCTCCACGGGATTTCCTCTTTTCCGTATGTATTCCCGCATTGCAGCTATCTCTTCAGGAGTAGCGGCGTTAAAGTCCCAAATTATTGGTCCCTTGCCAGCATGGATTTGAAATAAATAAGAATTAAATCCATATTTCCAAATGTTTATAGGCTCGCCTTCTGAGTCAGTATGATACCAGTAGGCTGGATATAACTCAGCGTTGCCCTTCCATGCCGGATAATTTATCAGATTGAAATGGTGAGGATCCTGAAATTCTTTGCCTGTTATCTCTGCACCAGCACGGTAGGCCATCGCTTCCGCGTCACCTGCCAGGGAGGAGGTGTGATATCCTGGTGGTTTGAAGCTATTGACACCAGCACTTAAGACAGTTGCCTTCGCCTTGAAGATATGTAAATCGCCGGTGTCGTAAGAAAAGCCGATAGCTCCAACTACCTTCCCATCGTGTTTCAGCAGGTGCGTAACCATGATTCTATCCAAGACCTTAACACCAAACTTCTCGGCCTGCTTCCTAACAACTGGCGAAGTTTTTCCGTGGCGTAAGGGAGCCAATGTGTAGGGGGGAGCGGGGTGACCCCTCCTTCCTTTGACTCCTCCTGCGATGTTTATCTTCCAGTAATCTTTGATTTTGTCGAGTTCTACGGGGAATTCTACACCCCAGGTAACAAGGTCTTTGAACGTCTCATATGACTCCTTTAAGAAGATTTCGCTCCATTCACGGTTGTTGATATAATCACCGCCTATGTTCATTGCATTCATGCAAGCGTCTAAGTCGTGACCCCATTCAGAGTTGAAAACCGACCAAAAGCCGCTTGCCATGATGCTAGAGCCTGATTTGCCAGCATAACCCTTGTCTACAATGGTTACGTTGAGCCCTTGTTCTCTAGCCTTTATCGCCGCAAAACAACCCGCTATGCCTCCCCCGATAACCAGAACATCAATATCAACCACATGTTCTGATGACATTGGTCTTCCTCGCTGCCTTAATCACTGCGGCCACTACCGCGGGGTTCGTATTGATGCTGCTGTCAGGCCCGCCCATATGACCGGCATTGGGCTTGATTACGACAGTGGAACCGGGTTTAATGATCGCTCCAATCCCTCCCAGATGGCCGAGAGCTAATTCGACCAGTTCTTCAGGGTTTGCGCCTTTAACGATGGAGACGATTGATTTTGGCA
>CAYYHL010000390.1:0-1920 GCA_964471775.1 uncultured Clostridia bacterium | reverse complement strand
CGCGCTTCATAGCCTCAACGGCTGATTCTATGGTAGCATAACCAGTAATGACTATACAGATAATGGTGGAATCGATCTCCCCGATTTTCTCCAGAACCTCCATTCCACTAATTCCAGGCATCTTGAGATCAACCAGTACCAGATCAGGATTAAGTTTTCTTACCTTGTGCAGACCATCGGCTCCGTCGCCGGAGGTCTCTATGTGATATCCACCTTTACAAAGGACCTGCTGGCAGGCATTACGCATGGTGTCCTCATCATCAATCACCAATATAGTTGATTTCTTGGACATCGGTTTTGCTTCTGGATTTTCATATTCCTCTATCTATTGAGAAGGTTTTTGACCCGCTTTAGCAGATGATGCGCCTTGATGGGTTTGTCCACATAGTCGTCTGCCTCCAGATACTCCCCGTCAGTTTCGGGAGAAAACTTGAAACCTGTCTTCTCGGTTATCCCTGTGATCATGAGCACAGGAATTTGCTTCAGTTCTGGGTCATGCTTAAGCTTGTAGCACATGGTAAATCCATCATCCAGCCTTTGCATCATTACGTCCAGAAGAACTAAATCCGGCTTCCCTTTTTTGATCTTCTCCATTGCCTGTTCTTTATCATAGGCAGCTTCCACTTTATACGACCCGCTCTTTAAGATAGCGGTAGTTGCCTCCACAAAAGCAGGGTCGTCATCAACAATGAGGATTCTTGCTTTTTGGTTCATTCTTCTCACCTCCTTAATCTTTCCTAGTTTTTTGAACACGTCATGGACGGCTAGTCTCAGCTCTTCTGTATCAAAAGATTTTATGTAGTAGTAGAAAATGTCATGGTCTCGTACCCTAGCTTCTAATTCCGGAGTATTACGAACTGCAGTCATAATCACATCTATTTTCGGATCAACTGTCCATATGATGGGCAGGGCCTTGTAACCCTTCATTTCCGGCACGTCAACGTCCATAATGAGACAATCAAACTTCATGTCTTTAAGTTTCTGCAATCCATCAGTTACCCCGTTACTTATTTCCACCTGGTACCCTTCACTGCTGAAAAGAGAAAGCAGCTTTTTCTGCGTCTCACGGTCTGGATCTACGATCAATACTTTTCCGATTCTTTGGTAGTGCATCTTGGCCACTCTTGGAAATTATTTGAGCACCTATTATACTATGTGCAATTTTCATACCAAATCTACCCAATCACAAAAAAAACCACCCACCGTGGTGGCGGGTGGCTGATCAATAAAGAATTATCAGCGATAACCTTGACGATGAAAATCTAGCTCTTTCCTAGATGTCTTATTCCTCCACTGGAGAATTTCTCCCCAATAATGGGGAATTATGCCTCAAGTCTTCGCTTATCCCGTATTTTTTCATCTTGCTACGCAGTGTCTTACGATCTATACCTAAGAGTCTGGCAGCCTGGCTCTTATGCCATCCCGCCTCCTCGAGTGTCCTTAGAATGTGTTTCTTCTCAACATCCGTGAGGCGTTTTTGACTCCCGGAAGCAGGCTCAAGGAGTGCCTCAACCGCCAGTCCATAATATGATAGATCGGAAGACTCAATAGCATTGCCTTTAGCTAGTACTACGGCCCGCTCAATAGCGTTCTCCAGCTCTCTTACGTTCCCCGGCCAGCTATACTCTGAGAGAGCCTTCATTGCTCTTGGGGAAATGCCGGTTAAGTTCTTTCCCCTCTTTTGATTATATTTTTTCAAGAAATAGTTGGCTAATTCCGGGATATCCTCCGGTCTTTCCCGCAGAGGGGGCAGGGTTATGGGAACAACACCCAATCTATAAAATAGATCCTCCCGAAATGTTTCCTCCTGAATCGCTTTTCTTAGGTCTTTGTTAGTGGCGGCAATAATTCGCACATCCACCTTAATGGCTTTTGAACTTCCCACCTTGGTGATCTCCCTTTCCTGAATTGCTCGCAGCA
>CAYYHL010000389.1:0-1921 GCA_964471775.1 uncultured Clostridia bacterium | reverse complement strand
AGGAGCTGTATGAGTATGGTCAAAGACATGGAGAGCTTCATTTTGTTTCAAAGCATGGTTGGAATCAATATTCTATTCCCGTGAGTTGGACTGCTAAGAATGGGAAGACCATATCCCGCATTTTGCAGGAAGCATTTAACAGGCGAGTGCGGATAGAGATAGAATACGTTTCCGGCACCCGTCGCTATGGAGAAGATTTCAGAAAAAGAAGGAAAGTGGACATTTACGTCTTTGGTAGCTTGTATTTTGAGGCCTACTGCCATCTACGCAGTGAGCTGAGAACTTTCAGGATAGATCGGGTCCTGAATGTGAAAATGACTAACCAGAGCTACACAATTCCTGATGATTATGTACCGGGAAGTTCTCAAGACACCCCGAAGCCTTAAGTTGGCTGAAGAGAAAAACTTGCAGTACAAGACTACGTAAAACTGCACATATATCGAAGGATAAGCGATGGGGGACAGCAACAATTAACAAAGACAGCGCGGCCTTGGCATGCGGTGAGCATGGTGTCCTGCGCTAATCGAGGGAGGAAAGTGAGTGTCTCTCTACTATCCTAAAAAGCAGGAAGAGCGGAAAGTACAGGAAGTGTTTGGTTGGAACTGAGAAAAAGGTCCACGATAATCATCATTCTGTTGATAGTCATCTGTATTGTCTTCGCCTATTTCTACCTGTCCCACAGAAAAGAGAAAATACAGCGGGAACGGGAAGTAGAGTACGAGAGGCTTTATTCATCCCTTGGCATTCAAAGAATCGACCCGCCTGAAGAAGCCGAGGATTTCATATTGAAAACCCTGAAAGGGGGAACAGTGAGTCTTAAGGACTACCGAGGTAAGCTGATTTTCCTGAACTTCTGGGCTACCTGGTGCCCGCCCTGCCGGGCAGAAATGCCCTCTATGCAGAAGCTCTGGGAGGAGTTCAAGGAAGAAGATTTTGTCATTCTGGCCATTAACATTCGGGAAGAAAACAAGCTGGTGAGTTCCTTTATGAACGAAAGAGGTTTCTCCTTTCCTGTCCTCTTGGATGAGAAGGGAAAAGTGGCACGTAGCTATGGGGTCAGGGGAATTCCCACTACCTTTTTTCTGAATCCTGATGGGGAAACAATGGGTAAAGCTGTGGGGACGAGGGATTGGGCCAGCGAGGAATCTTTCCAACTGATAGACGAGCTGCTCTTCGAGGCCCTACTTGAGGCATAATCTGTTTCTTGAGAGGAGGACCAATCCGCATTCTGCCATTGAAGCAGAGTGCTGAGGATGACGTGTATCTTACTGAAATGAGTCGTGCTCACAATGACGGTACCCAAATCCACAGGAGCAAAAGGAGAGGTTGGGATGACTGTGAGGGTGGAAGAGATTGCAAGATTTCTCGACAAGGAACTAGACGTTTTCTCCATAGAGGATGAGTCAAAAAATGGCTTGCAGGTCTGGGCTCCGGGAGGGGTGGGGAGAGTTGCCCTGGCCGTAGATGCTTCGATGGAAACCTTCAGGAAAGCCTGGAAAGAAAAGTGTCAGATCCTGGTTGTCCACCATGGTCTTATTTGGAGTGGTATAAAATCAGTGAGGGCGGTAATGTATGATAGACTTAAGTTCCTTTTGGACAGGGAAATGGCCCTTTATGCCGCTCATCTTCCTCTGGACAAACATCGCGAGTTCGGAAACAATATTCAGCTCTGCCGGCTCCTGGGTCTTTCATCCCTGGAAGAATTTGGGTCCTACCGTGGAACCATGGTTGGCCTGGAGGGTGTGCTTCCCAAAAAGACGCCAGTTCAGTCTATTGCTGATCTTTTGAGGGAGAAACTCTCAGCCAATCCTCTGGTTTTATCTTTTGGAAAGAAGATGGTTTTGCGGGTGGGCGTTGTCTCGGGATCCGGATGCGCCGCTCTATCCGAAGCCATTGATAGGGGATTGGATTGCTTTGTTAC
>CAYYHL010000388.1:0-1933 GCA_964471775.1 uncultured Clostridia bacterium | reverse complement strand
CCCAGCACTTTTTGATGGAAAAGCACAATAGGAGCTGCTGGTTCAAGAAAACAGAAGAGGCCTGGAGAATCGGCGCTTCAGCAGAGATGAATGAGTACCCACCAAGTTTTCAAGAATCACCTGTCTTGAGTCGTCTTGATACCACCAGGAAAGTATTGACGTGCGAGACAGAAGGAGCCTTGTTCTTGCTAGTTTTGAGGCACATCTTTCCGAAGTGACATTCGGGACATGCTTGCCGTCGAAGACGGGAAGAGGGTTCCTGTGGAGCAAGGGAAAATCGTGCCGAGATACCTCTTGACATAATTCTGGGCCCCATTATTATGGACGAAGAGGAAAAATGCAGCATCCAGGGCCAGGATCAGCCAATTATCGTAAAGGAGGAAACTGGTGCTAAGGGTGGGAACCAGCGGTTATTCATTCCCTGACTGGAAGGGAACGGTTTATCCCCCGGAGATAGTCCAAAGAGATATGCTTACCTACTATGCCTACGAGCTTAAATTCAACACGGTCGAGATAAACTACACCTATTATAGACAGCCCAGCGCTCGCACCTTAAGTGCCATGGCAAGAAAGGTGCCAGAAGAGTTTGACTTTACTATCAAAGCGTACAAAGAGATGACCCATGAGATTTTTGATGAGAACTGGCATATAAGGGACAACACCGATGTATTTAAGATATATGCCGAGGGAATAGAGCCTTTGATTGAGGAGAAAAGACTGGGATGCGTTCTATTTCAGTTTCCTACAAAGTTTTTCCCCAAAAGGGAAAACAAAGATTATATCCTTGCTTGCAAAGAGCGCCTACCCAATATCCCGATGGTTATAGAATTCAGAAACAATGCCTGGGTGAAAAAAGAAGGGGAGAACTGGGTCTTCACTTTCCTGGAGGAGAATGACCTGGGCTATTGCTGTGTGGATGAGCCTGACCTTCCCCGCCTGGTGCCGTTCGTTCCCAAGGTGACATCTTCCGTGGCTTACTTTCGCTTTCATGGCCGTAACGTCAACTGGTTTAACGTTCCAGCTTCAGAAAGATACAATTATCTTTACAGTGATGAGGAGCTAAAGCCGTTCGTTCCGGTAATAGAAGCTGCCGACGAAGCTTCTAAGGTGGCCTATGTCTTCTTTAACAATTGCCATGGAGGATCGGCAGCCAGGAATGCCAGAAGAATGAAGGACCTCCTGGGACTTGTGGACGAGGCTCTGGATGGGCCTCCGGAGACAAAAAAGGAGGGCCCTGAACAACTGGGTCTTTTCCAGGAGACGTGAGAAGACTGGAAAACATGAGATTAGTGATTCCTGAGAAGTAAGTGCCAAGATTAAGCTATTACTTAAGTCCAACAAGAATCTCAATCTTCAAAAGATGCCCTCGAAAATACTTTTATTCCTACCTTCTTTTTGCTCCTGCAGACTTCACTCCTTACTTTCTCTATCTGGGAAAGCTGGTTCATTCATCAATCGCCTACGCCGAGTCAACCGGAAAGGCTTTCAAACCCTTTCTTCTTGACCTTCTCGGTCAATTTCACTTCCAGGAAGAGGGGGAGCGAACTAAGGTTTACCATCTTGCTTTGCCCCTTATGGCGAATTGGCAGAAGTGGGGGGCCGAGCGACAGGATGGGGAGCTAAGAGGAATAGAGAAATCTTTTGAAATTAACACCGCTGGAAACACCCCTCTTAGAGGGAGAATGGATAGAATCAGTTATGAACCAGGGCGAGAGGAGTGGGTAATCTCAGACTACAAGACAGGCAGCTCTAAAGTCCCGCGGCGGGATGCAGGAGATGATCTTCAGATGAGGTGCTATGCCCTGGCTCTGAGTAAGCTTGAGAAGGAGGTAAAGAATCTGAGGGTTGAGCTCGTCTACCTTCGGGACAGGGATGTTCGTGCGGCAAAGATCAATCCCCAACATCTAGGCCAGATTGAAAAAGAGATGGATAC
>CAYYHL010000387.1:0-1934 GCA_964471775.1 uncultured Clostridia bacterium | reverse complement strand
GGCAAAAGCGTACTACACCCTCCGGGATTGAATTGAACCCACCCTGATCAACAAGATATGTAGATGGCAGCTTTACTTCCTATATTATGCTTAACCACTGAAGCCTAGCAAAAGACCGAACTCATCTCACTTCAAGAAAGAACCACTACTCGCAAGTGCTCTGTATCTTTCTTCCCACACATGATCTCGAATCCCTTCTCGATTTCAATTAGGGGAACAGTATGAGTAACAAGCTGTTCAAAAAGCTTCGGGTCTCTGCGCATGATTTCTAACGCTACGGAGTAGTCTTCCGCCACCATGGCTCGAGAACCTACCACGGTGATCTCTTTGAAATAAAGAGGATACATATCGAGTCGATCAACAACAGCAGGTATTCCAAATTGCAGAATTGAACCCCCAGGTTTTACCAACCTATAACAATCTTTGATAGCCTCTGGCACACCGGTGGCTTCAATGACTAGATCAGCTCCCTCTCCCTCCAGATGACCGAGAGTCTCCCTAACAAATTCTCTCTCACGAGTAGAAATGGTCACATGAGCACCGAAACGCTCAGCGATTTCTAATCGCCAAGGACTCCGGGCAATCCCGATTACCGGATGTGCTCCAAACATTCGAGCAAAATAAGTATGTATCAACCCAGCAGAGCCAAGCCCAAAAACCAGAACACTACTTCCAGGAAAAACTCTCACTTTTCGGTGGGCATGAACAACCGTCATAAGCAAATTTATCGTGGTGGCTTGGGCAAATGAAATCTGCTCGGGCAATTTGAACACTGAACGTGCGGGCACTGCCAGGTAATCAGCGTAGGAACCTGGAAGTTCTCTTCCCAGGAGGCCCCCGTGTGGACAAAGATTTTCCTTACCACTCCGGCAATATTTGCAGAATCCACACGAGACCGCGGGCATAACATAGACGGCGTCTTTCTCCTTAATTCCGGCTCTCTCGGAATTGTTCTTAGCGACAATTCCGGCAGTTTCATGTCCAAGAATGAAAGGATAATCTGGTGGTTCGTGAATGCCTAAGTACATCCCCACGTCTGTACCACAAATGGCGGTAGCCCCAACGTCAACCAAAACTTCCCCTTGTTTGACTTCGGGAGGGCTAACTTCCTGGATCTCAATTTGCCTCGGGCCAACCAACAAAGCGGCCTTCACGTCACTTTCCGTTTCGGTATGGTGTCGTCATAATAGAAGGAGACAGGGCATCGGGACAGAAATGCACTCAAGAAAATAGCCTTTCTTGTCCTTGTTGTCTAGAGTTCAGGAACACCAACGCTAGGAAAGTACTCAATGATTCCGGTGCACCTTTACGGTTGATGAGCAGGGGTTTACCAATGTGCTAACACCGTAGCATAACATCCTGTATCCCTGACAAGAACCGAAGGTCGTTCACCTTTCAGGATTCATAGAGCACACATCGCAAGACGTGGTTCCTACCTTCTCACTTGATGCACGGCTTTGATTTCGTGGGAAGAGCCATACTGAAACAGAGAGAGTGTACGGGATATGTGTCGCTAATTGATCTAATGCTGTGAACTGCGTTTGCAGGAATGTGGATTAGATCCCCTGGATGTACCTGCCTCTTTTCCTTATCGATCTCCATAATACCTCTTCCGTAGAGAACGTAGTAAAATTCTTCACTATTATGAGAATGAGGTTTCAGTACCGATCCTCCTTCGATCTGAAACTCATTGACAAACTCAAGATATCCTCCCTCTGTCTCAGCTTGAAGCTCATTTCTACCAAACAGAAACCAACTTGAGCAGGTGGCTTCGTGTTCGGCTATTGCACGGACATTGGTAATATTCCTTATATCCATAACTCACCCCCCGTTTGTTTGAGATCCGGACTTTTCATGAGAAACCACAAAAAAAGCACTGCTCACGCAATCAGGAATCTCAGTCTGAAAAAGGCCTCAGCGCCGGGCATCCGAGA
>CAYYHL010000386.1:0-1946 GCA_964471775.1 uncultured Clostridia bacterium | reverse complement strand
ATGAAGACAGGCCCCATAATTGGTTCTTGAGCTATGCTCCTTCTGATAAGCCTCGTCTGGCAGCGGTGGTTCTGGTGGAGAATCGAGAAGAAGACATATCCATTGCTGCCCAGATTTCGGGTCGGATATTTTCCCGGATATTTGGAGAGGAGGATAGCTTGGCCTCCTTGAGGTGATTTTCCGAGCATGTTTTTTCTCGGAAAGAAGGAGTCTTTTGAGGAGAAGTTAGTGAATGAAGGTGCGGCAACCTTGAGAAGAAAGGAAGCCATGGCCAATTCCCACCGAAGATATGATTGGATGCTCCTGGGCACCGCCTTGATTCTTTCATTGTGGGGAATTGTACATCTCTATACCATTCGCTTCCCTGATCAGGGCTATTATTTTGTTCGCCAGACCATCTGGGTGGGTATGGGTATGGTTCTTCTATTTTTCTTCGTCCGGCTCAAACCCCGTTTTTGGGAGAAAGCTTCCTATCCCCTCTACGGGATCTTTTGCTTCACCCTTGTTTTGGTACTTATCGCAGGAGAGGGCAGCCACGGTGCTCAAAGGTGGTTGAAAATTGGGATATTTTCCTTTCAACCCTCAGAGTTTGCTAAACTAGGCGTGATCCTTATTCTGGCTAGGGTCTTGGCCTCTGGCAAGGGAGGAGGCTGGGGAAAGCTAGGCTTGTCCTTGAGTCTTACCCTCCTGCCCGTGGTTCTGATTGTCCTTCAGCCAGATCTGGGGAGCGCCCTTGTTCTTTTGCCTCTCTGGCTGGGGATGCTGTTTTTGGCCGGGACATCTCTGAGAAAGATTGCGCTCATTGTGGGAGCCGGCGTGTCTTTGTTGCCGCTGTCTTTCCCCTTTCTTCATTCCTATCAGAAGGTCCGTATTATGAGCTTTTTGAATCCGCAAAGAGACCCCTTGGGTGCTGGATGGAGCAGCCTTCAGTCCAAAATTGCCCTGGGCTCAGGCAGACTCTTGGGCAAAGGAATGGGGGGAGCTGTGCACACGCGGCTCAAATTTCTTCCCCAACCATTCACAGATTTTATTTTTGCCAGCTTAGGTGAGGAGTGGGGCTTCATGGGCGTCCTACTTCTCCTTACTTTGTATTCTCTCATTATTTTTAGAGGAATAAAAATAGCCAAGGAAACTGGCAGCCTCTTTGCCCGCCTGGTTAGCGGAGGCATCATAATACTGCTATTCCTCCAGGTTTTCGTTAGTCTGGGAATGGTAGCTGGGATGATGCCTGTCACTGGAATTCCGCTTCCCTTAATGAGTTATGGGGGGAGTTCTGTTCTTATGTTCCTTATGGCGATAGGCATATTGGTGAGTATAGACAGACTTGGATTGAAATACTAGGGCTCATTGACAGTTTTTCGGCGGCAGGTATATTAGAAAACTCCGGCATTTGAGCAATTCTGATAATGCCAGATTGGCAAAGAGCTTGTGAAGAGGTACCCCGAATCTCTTGAGTGAGGAACGTTATGAATTCAAATTTCAGGGATCTTCTTAAGAGAGAAGAACCCATCATTTTTGATGGAGCTATAGGGACTAGTCTCCAGTCTGCGGGCCTACCCCTTGGCACTGCTCCAGAGGAATGGAACTTAAGTCATCCGGAGAGAGTGAGGCGTGTTCATATCTCCTACGTAGAAACAGGCGTTGATGTTATTGAAACAAATACCTTTGGGGCCAACCGGGTCCAACTGGAGAAGTATAAACTGGGGCGCATGACAGATGAGATCAATCGGAAAGGAGTGCAAATTGCCAGGCAGGCTTGCTCTTCCTCTTCCTGTTTAGTGGGAGCCTCAGTGGGGCCTCTGGGGGTACTGATTGAGCCCTGGGGAGATTTTTCTCAAGATGAAGCTTTCTTAGCATTCAAGGAGCAAATAGAAGCCTTGTGCCTGGAGAAAATCGATCTCATTATCATTGAGACAATGATGGATTTGAATGAAGCCAGGCTGGCT
>CAYYHL010000385.1:0-1976 GCA_964471775.1 uncultured Clostridia bacterium | reverse complement strand
CTCCACAGGAACCCTCTTCCCGTCTTCGACGGCACGCATGTCCCCAATGTCACTTGGGGAAAAATGTGCCTCGAAACGAGGAAGAACAAAGTTCTGTCTGTCTCGCACATCAATACTTTGCTGGTGGTATTCAAGGAATAGCTCGGAAGGGTAACTGTTCAATTCTTGGTGGGTAAAGATCAATAGAATCATGCCAGAGTCTTGGCAAAATCCAGGTATGTAACAGGAATTCTCTCCTTTCTTAGCTGTTTGATAAGTCTCAACGCATATTGAAAAGGTTTTCCAAAGCGCACATCGGAAGGATGAAGAGCGACTCTTATCAGCTTTCCTCGCTTCTCTTTTATCCTTATCAAATAAGAATCATACAGCCGATAGAGATAGTCCCGAGGTTGTGGTCGAGAAATAAAGCGAATCACCTCGGACTTTACGTCCATACCTGTCCCATAATCTCTGAATAGCTTCACAAAAGCAGTATATCGGTAGCCCTCGGCCACGAGTGCCCTCTCCGCCTCTCGGCTCATTAGCCATGCCGGGGCCACGAAACCCTGGCAATCCATGCCAACTCTATGAAAAATCTCTTTGCTTAAGCTAATTCTGTTTTCGGCTTCGCTGTAGCTTAGGTACTGGAATTCGCCAGATCCCTTGGCGAAGAATCTGTCATACAGGTAGTTACAAAAAGAAGTATGTTTACCTTCTCCTGCCAGGTGACTATATCCATGGTGCACGATTTCGTCTCCTCTTTCTCTTAGAGAGTGAAGCCAAGACAAGAATCTTTGGTCTTTTAGGATATCATACTGTTCTCGGTAGTTAGGAACAGCCAGGATATTCCTGGGAATCGTGCCACAGGAGTCGAGTTCACTCACAATTTCTCTGAGTTCCAAGCTAAAAGCGGGGCTAGCATCATGGATTGAAACTGTGAAATAACCCTTGCTCCCCATTCTCTGCCTCTTTTTATTCTACAGTTCTCGTACAAGGCGAAGAAGATAGACCTTGCTTTTTATGAGGCCCCTCCACGCAGTAGTTTCTTTCTTGTCGTAGACTCTGAAGTTCGTCCCTTTGATCCCGACTCTTCCCAGCACCTTCTCATACAGACCTGGCTTTCTTCTCTTTTCAAAAGAAAAAACTCCGCCGCACACCCTTTTGACCTTGTTATTCCTCAGGTAATTGAACAATTCCTCAACCAGTCTTTTTCCCGTATCCGTGTTGCGGTGCCCCCTTTCCAAATCAACATGGAGGTGAGCCGAATCCTTTGGCATCCTGGGAATTTCCCTTAAGCTTCTGAAAAGGAGCCACCTGGCATATCTCCTTTCCTTCTCATTGTATTGCGTAAAATATCTCCATACCAACTTCAAGGCAGTCAGAGGCAGCGTTCTCAATAGGAAATATCTCCGAAAGTCCCTGTCATTCTTACAGCCCAGTACATACCCCACCACACGGCCCCTTTCCTCAGCAATGAATGCTAACTCTGGCTCTTTTTCTAAGTAGTACTTGGTGTGAATATCGGCAAATAGATCCCTATCCCCAAAAACAGGATCAATAGGATTTCCCAAAAAGCCAGTATCACAACAAAGATCCCTGACGCTATCCCTATCCTTCAGTTCATATTTCCTTACTCTAAAATCCATTCTGGTATACCTGTGGGTTCCTTTAACGAAGAAATCACCCTGCTCTTCCCCTTGAAACTCGCTCCGTTATGGAGAGCTTCGAGAACAGACTACCCGCTCGCTTCGAGCTCAACAACTCGTGAATCTACCACAAATAGCCCTATTGGTCAAGAAGTATCTCGGCACAATTTTCCCGTGCTCCACAGGAACCCTCTTCCCGTCTTCGACGGCACGCATGTCCCGAATGTCACTTCGGAAAAATGTGCCTCAAAACCAGGAAGAACAAAGCTTCCTCTCTCTCGGACATCAATACTTTTCTGGTGGTATCAAAGAAGTATCTCGGCACAATTTTCCCGTGCTCCACAGGAACCC
>CAYYHL010000384.1:0-1981 GCA_964471775.1 uncultured Clostridia bacterium | reverse complement strand
CTACCCTTCGACAGTCAATGGTAAATTTTTGACGTTCCGTGGGAACTTACCCCAGATGGATAAAGGATTTCCGCAATATGACCCTCCAAAATGACCCGGAATGGACTGGTAAACGGATTAGATTCCCAAATCTTTCTATATTTTTTGTTATAGCTTGACAAAGACCTAGTAATGTGATATAATATTGGTAAACATAGTGGGGTGAACACCATATTTGTGAGAGAAACAACTTCCAAGAGAAAAGGTAGTCCAGATGTGACTTATCTTCATTTGGCCCACAACGTCTGGGATCCGGAGCGAAAGGTGACCCGGACGAGGATCCTTTACTCCTTTGGCCGAAAGGATCAGCTGGACCTTGAGGGTATCAAAAGACTTCTTAAGAGCCTCTCCTCTTATCTTCCCCCTTCAGAGCAGCTCAGTCTTCTGCCCAAGAACTTTACCTTTCTCTGGTCACGGCAGTTCGGTCACGCCTACCTCTTAGACCACCTTTGGAGGAAGTTCTCTTTAGATGAATTCTTCCGGACTGAGCTCAAGGAAAGATCCTTTGAGACTCCGGTAGAAAGAGCCGTCTTTGCCATGGTGGCTCAAAGAGCCACTCATCCCTCCTCCAAGCTTTCCCTGGCTGAGGACTGGATCAAGAACGAGGTCTTGATTCCAGGGATTGATGAGCTTCAGGTCCAGCACCTCTATCGGGCCATGGATTTTCTCTTTGAGCACCTTGAGGCTCTGGAGGTGAAGATCTACAATCAGCTGGTAGATCTTCTTAGCCTCGATGTCTCGGTGATCTTCTTTGATACTACCAGTATCTACTTTGAGATCGAAGAAGAAGATGAGGATGAGGAAGAGAGAAAAGGCCTTCGAAAGTTCGGCTACTCCAAGGACCATAGAAGTGATCGTCCTCAAGTTATTGTGGGAGTAGCCATTAACAAGGATGGTTATCCCATTCGCCACTGGGTCTTTCCTGGAAACACCTCAGACGTTCAAAGCGTCAAGAAAGTGGTGAAGGACTTAGGAGCCCTTCGTCCCCGCAAGTTCATCTTTGTGGGGGATCGGGGGATGGTTTCCCAAGGCAATATTGACTTCCTGGAATCACGAAGACTGAAGTATATCCTGGGGGTAAAGGGACGATCTGATCCTCTAGCCAGTGAGGTCCTCTCCAAGAAGGGTCGTTTCATCAAGGTAAAAGGCAACCTCCATCTGAAGGAGAAAGTGGTTAAGGATGGAGCAAGAAAACTGCGCTACGTCCTCTGCTATAACCCTCAGGAAGGGGCCAGAGATAAGAGGAGGAGAGAGCAAGCAATCAGCCTCATTGAGGAGGAACTCTCTCATTCTCAAGGGCTGACGAGGTCCAAAGCTAAGCTTTTCTCTCACAAACTCTATGGCAGATACCTGAAACTGTCAAAGAACGGGAAGGTGAAGATCGACAAAGCTAAACTCATCACCGAGGCAAGGCTGGATGGCAAATACATCCTCTCCACCAACGATTTCTCTCTTTCCGCCATCCAGATTGCCCAGGGCTACAAAGACCTTCACGGAATAGAGAGGACCTTCAAATCAATGAAACATGTTTTGGATATCAGGCCAGTGAACCACACCAAGGAAGAAAGAATCAGGGCTCATGTGGGTATTTGTATCTTGGCCTACCTTTTGACTACTCATGCCGAGAGGATCTCGACCATGAGCTGGAGGAAGATCAAAAGCTCTCTTGCCAGTCTTCATGCTGGATGTATCGCATCCCTCGAGGGAACCTTTATCAAAACCACAGAATCTACTAAAGAGCAAGGGGCAATCTTCAGAAAATTTTCCATTAAACCGCCCGCAGAAATCCTGAGAATTCTCCTAAAAACCTCACCGGGTCTTTGATAGGTAAAATTCCACCCAAAAAGAAAACCTGGTAAACGCCTCTTTTTGACCATCCCTGCAATCACTCTCTGCATGGGGCTCACAGACATATCTTTAACCAGGCACTGTCGAATGGTAG
>CAYYHL010000383.1:0-1988 GCA_964471775.1 uncultured Clostridia bacterium | reverse complement strand
TAAGAATAGGATGCTGCGGTTTCCCCCTGGCGAGAGCGAAATATCAGAAGGTTTTCTCTGTGGTCGAACTACAACAAACCTTTTACCAACCTCCTGGGCTGGCCACCGTCCAGAAATGGCGAGTCGAGGCACCGTCAGAATTTGAATTCACCCTCAAGGCCTGGCAGCTAATCACTCACGAGTCCACGAGTCCTACCTATCGCAGACTTCGCTTGGCTATTCCCGAGGACAAAAGGGACAATTACGGTTTCTTCAAGCCTTCGGATGAGGTGTTCTCTGCCTGGGAAAGAATAGACGAAATCTGTCGAATTCTGAGAACCAGGATCGTCATCTTTCAGTGTCCACCAAGCTTCACGCCCACTAAAGAGCACAAGGGTAACCTGAGAAGATTCTTTGGCTCCATAGAAGGGAAGGACTACTGTCTTGTCTGGGAGCCGCGAGGGAAATGGAGTGAGAACGAGGTAAAAGACCTATGTGAGGAACTAAATCTCGTTCCCTGTCTCGATCCCTTCAAGGTGAGACTCCTAGAGGGTAAAACAAAGTATCTCCGCCTTCATGGAAAAGGTGGTTACGGTTATCGCTATACAGATGAGGACCTGGGGACCTTAAGGAACATGTACTCTGAAGAAACAAACTTTTATTACATGTTCAACAACGTATACATGTTTGAGGATGCTCGCCGGCTTTCGCATTTATTCAGTTAGGGGAAGTTGGCTGAGGTCTTTTGCACGACGTGAGAGGTTGCTGGCAGGGTGAATGTGAAGACTTTGCCGAAATGTATTTACAGGTTGTTGCCCAGATATTGAGAATATGGTCAACATAAGGATCAAACGCCTTCGGCGCCAAAATAGAGGATGCAAACGAGCCTTCCGGCTTGATCTTCCAGCTTTCTACAAGAAACGGGCCCTGAACGTAAGTCATAGCACGTATTAGGCGATATCGACATGCCAATCTCGGCGCACCAGAGCCCTCCAAACAGATTGACAAGCGCTGAGATTTGGCCTAGGTTATCCTGACTCTGACCGAGCCAGAACATCATAGATCGAGATGTTTATCTCATCTTCCAAGTTTCCAAAAGAAGTTCAAACTTCGTGGTGTTCCCACAGTGGAGCTCGGATTTCTATTTTCGTCAAAAAGCGTAGACTATCATTTTGACCAAGAGAATCGACAGTTTGACTTAGCAATATGGATAACCTGCAATTAGCCAAAAGTTCTCTGGATAGTCAAGAAGAGAAGTCAAAGTATCCCAGAACAAAATGGAAGCTACTAAATTAGCGCATGTCCTTGTAGAGAGACTTGGTGAGCCTTATTCTAAGTTGCTCGGCATTAACCTGTATTCTGGGGCGAGTAATGAGAAATTCAAGTGGTTTCTCGCCTCAGTCTTATTTGGAGCAAGAATATCCGAGTCTATTGCTATCAAAACCTACAGAGAGTTTCAAAAAAGGAAGGTCGTCTCCCCTGAGAGAATCCTGGAGACTGGCTGGGATGGTCTTGTGAAGATATTGGATGAGGGAGGATATGTTCGCTACGATTTCAAGACAGCTACCAAACTCCTGGAGATTGCGAAGAATCTTACCAGAGAATATCAGGGTAACCTAAATATCTTACATTCAGAAGCAAAGGATGCAAAGGATCTTGAGAGAAGGCTAATGAAGCTGGGTAAGGGAGTGGGCCAAGTTACCGCAGCTATCCTCCTGAGAGACCTGAGAGGTATCTGGAAAAAAGCAGATTCCCCTCCCACAAGTTCGACTATAGAAGCTGCTCGGAATTTGGGACTCACCAAAGGCGAGAGTGATGAAGAGGCTCTAGAGAACCTGAAGTCTCTGTGGAGCAAATCCAAAATGAAGGGAAAAGATTTCCTCAACTTCGAAACAGCTCTTCTAAGATTAGGAAAGGATTGGTGTCGAAAGAAAAAGTGTCAGGAGTGCTCTTTTGTTTCCTGCTGTAGCAAGAAGCAATAGATCCCAGTTTGTCGGTTTGACAACAGA
>CAYYHL010000382.1:0-1995 GCA_964471775.1 uncultured Clostridia bacterium | reverse complement strand
TCTGAAGGGAGATTTTTCATCGTTCAGAGCTTATAAATGTAAGCAGGCACAGGCCGACCTTTCTTTTTATACCGCCGTTCAATCGCCCCGATAACCAAAAAATCGAATTGCTCCTTATCGCAGCGACAAACATCAGAACCCACCTTCCACCTTCCCTTTTCATCTCGGTATGCTCTTTGGTAAAGAGGAAGGCAGAAAGGCGGGGTCTTTCCACATTTGGGGCATTGCACAGGGCTAGCCTTTCTCATTTTTTTCCCTCTTTTCTCTTGCTCTCTTTTCTAATCCGTCTGAATAGAGCATTAACTTCACCGAAGCAATCCGGACACAGTTTAGTGAATTCATAGTACCAGGTTGGTCGCCCGTCAAGCTTTCTTCGCACTATATAGCCCAGCTCGCCATACGAACCACCTTCTATTATTTCAGACTGGCAAACTGTGCAGCTACGGATTCGTTCCATTTCCTCCTTGTATTGCTCCAATTTCTTGCTTTCATACCCGAGAACTATTGTTTTCATTCCCCTCTGTTCGCCAAACATTTGCTTTTCTCCTTTCGCTTCTTTAGCTCTGCCTTCCAGAGCTTGTTCACCTTCTCCAATAGGGTTGGGCATACAGAAGTCCAATGAGGACCGAACAGGGCAAACCCCGTGCAGACAGCAAGGGTAGCAGGCTCGCCCACAATGAAACCGACCCTCATCCCCGTCAGCCCTGTAAGGATAGCCGTATCCCTATCCCTCGTTATGTCCTTGCAGCCCAGCTTCTCCAGCCAGCTTATAAGCTCGGTCAAATTGTTGGCCTTGTGAGCCTCCATGATCTTCTCGGCGATTCTCTGAGTATCAACCATTTTTAGCCCCCTTTTGTCTTATCTCCTTCTTCAACTGCCTCATAGTGTCCAGCAAGGGATGACTTATCTCCCCGCCTCTCTTTTGGTAGATCATATCCCGCAGCTCCTCAAGCTCGTGCTCTTCCCACTCGCTCAGCTCCTCCTTCCCGATGCTCTCCGGCACTTTCTTATCCCTCTTCTTGAATAGCTGGGTGACAAGATACATATAGATATTCGTATGCTCGGAGGAGAGTATCTGCCTGTGAGAGGCGGTCATCAGATAGACTGCTACCTCTGCATCGCCGACCACCGGTCCCCTGCCTATGAGTGAGGCGAGCCCATAAATCAGCCTCTCTTCCTTGACCTCATCGAGCAGCCACTCGGGTATTGTATCTGCCCATTCCCTTGCCCCTACGACAAGGCGATTCTCCTTCTTCTTTGCCATCTTCTTACCTCCCTTTCTCATTCTTGCTATAATATGCTCCTTGCGGAGTTATAATTAAATTGTCCAGCACTTCGATCCCGATGATTTCCCCGGTCCGGTTCAGTATTCTCCATATTTTCTCGTCCTCCACTGAGGGCTGGGTATTCTCTGACGGGTGGTTATGAACAGTGATTATGGCAGCCGCACTATTCAGGATTGCCTTCTTGAATACCTCCCGAGGATGAACTACTGAACAATTCACTATCCCCAGGCTGACCAGCTCTTTTTCGATGACCTGGTTCTGTGTATTCAGGTGCAAGACCCAGAAGGCTTCCCTGTCAATCTTAGCTTCATTCTCCATCAGTTTGGCTACCTTCTTAGCGTCAGTAATTTTTTCGCCCCTGGCCTCTTTTACGCAGATGAATTTCATAGTCTTCCTTCTCCTTTCAAAATATAAGGGGAGAGCTTCCCGCTGATCAGGCGGTACTCGCTCCCCCCGGGGGTGCTCCCCTTTCTGATTATTATGCCTAGTACACAAGCAAGTCTTTTTCTAGGCTAATGTCATAATCGCTATAAGCCATATCCGCTTCATTCGTTCCCTTTTCCTCCAGTACCTTCTCATACCTCTTGCGTGCCTTGCCGGTATCTGAGAATACCTGCACCGACTCCAAGAGTCCCCTATAAACTACCACTACTGTGGCCACTTTCATTTTTGCCTCACCCCCTTCCTTTCTTCCCTGAGTAAATCCCTG
>CAYYHL010000381.1:0-1998 GCA_964471775.1 uncultured Clostridia bacterium | reverse complement strand
CTTTAATAATGGCGTGGGTGCAGGGAGGAGTTTTTCCGAAGTGAGAGCAAGGCTCAAGGGTAACGTAGAGGGTGGAGCCTCTCACTTTTTCTTTCGCTCGTCTTATGACTTCTATCTCGGCATGAGGACCGCCGAAGAACGGGTGATAGCCCCGTGCCAGCATCCTGCCATCCTTGACCAGTACTGCTCCTACCATGGGGTTGGGGGAGACCTGGCCTTCCCCCTTTTTGGCTAAAGACAAGGCCATTTCCATCCATTTCTGCTTCATTCTACAAAAGGTTTTCTCTAATCAAGAGTTCAGCGATCTGGATGGCATTTAGGGCTGCTCCCTTTCTGAGATTGTCAGAGACTATCCAGAGCATGAGACTGTTTTCGCGCGATCCATCCTCGCGTATCCTACCCACAAATACCTCATCTTTTCCCTCAGCTTCGATGGGTAGAGGATAGATATTGTTTTGAGGATCATCCTGAACAAGAACACCGGGGGAGTGGGAGAGAATTTCTCTGGCTTCCTCCACACTCACTCTTCTTTCCGTTTCAATAGTAACAGCTTCCGAATGAGAACAGAAGACCGGTACCCGCACGCAGGTGGCTGTTATTCTAATTCTCCCGTCTTCCATAATCTTCCTGGTCTCATCAAGCATCTTCATTTCTTCGCTGGTGTATCCATTGGGCAGAAATTCTCCTATATGAGGGAGGAGGTTAAAAGCTATTTGGTAAGGATATACTTCTCGGGTAATCTCATCCCCTCTGGCCCACTGATGGGTTTGATTTTTTAGCTCTTCCGGGGCCTCTCTCCCCGTTCCAGAAACAGCCTGATAGGTGCTGACAATTATCCTCCTGATGCGGGAAACCCTATGGATAGGATAGATAACCACCACCATCTGGATGGTGGAACAATTGGGATTGGCAATGATGCCTTTGTGATTCCTGACCGCCTGAGGATTTACTTCGGGAACAACAAGAGGAGTGGCAGGGTCCATTCTAAAAGCGGCAGAGTTGTCTACAACCACGGCTCCTGCCCGGGCAGCTATGGGAGAGAACTCTTTTGAAATGGATGTCCCCGCTGAGAATAAAGCTATTTCTATTTCTTTGAAGGAGGAAGGAGTTAATCTCTCGACTTTCACTTGGTCGGGTCCGAATTCCAACGTTGTACCTTCCGATCTCTCCGAAGCTAGAGCCCTGATGTCTCTTACAGGAAAATCCCGCTGGCGGAGAATTTTGAGCATCTCCTCACCCACCACTCCGGTAGCCCCCACCACAGCTACATTGTATCCTCTACTCAATCTCTTCCTCTTTCTCTAGCTTGAATTCCTCATGAATGGCTCTTACTGCCTCACTTCCCTTATCTCTTTTAACCACACAAGAGATTTTTATCTCCGAGGTGCTTATTAAATCAATGTTTATTCCTTTCTTCCCCAGGGCAGAAAACATCCTTGCTGCCACCCCAGGATGTGACTGCATGCCAGCTCCCACCAAGGAGACTTTCGCCATATCGGCATCGTAAACTACTTCCTGGGCACCCAATGTCTCCTTTACGTTTCCCATCACCTTTTTTACCGCCTCCAAATCTTTTCCCTCCACGGTGAAGGTGATATCATTTTTCCCGCGCTCAGAACTACTTTGGATAATCATATCCACATTGATGTTGACCTCAGCAAGTGTAGTAAAGATGAATCCTGCTATCCCGGGCTTATCTTCCACCTCTTTGATGGTTACCTTAGCTTCTTTCTCATTAAGGACGAGTCCTGAGACTACAAAGTGCTCCATTGGTTTTTCCTTACTCAACTACGGTCCCCTCCTTTTCATTGAAACTGGATCGGATGTGCAATCGAACTTCATAGTTCTTGGCTAATTCCACGGCACGCGAGTGCACAACCCGAGCTCCTGAGCTGGCTATCTCCAGGAGCTCATCATAGCAGATACGCCTGAGTTTCCTTGCCTGGGGGACTACGCGCGGGTCTGCCGTGTAAATTCCCTCGACATCGGTGTAGATCT
>CAYYHL010000380.1:0-2000 GCA_964471775.1 uncultured Clostridia bacterium | reverse complement strand
GATGACCACCCTGCCCACTTGGGGGATCTTGTAATAGGAACCATCGTCTTTCTTGATGAATCCGAAACCGTCTGAACCTATCACTGTGCCCGGGTGAATGATAACGTCCCTTCCCAGGACGGTCCTGTCGGTGATGATTACTTGAGGATGAATGACACTGCCTTCACCCACGACAGCTTCTCTGCCGAGATAGACCTGAGCACAAATACAGACATTATCCCCTATCTTTGCCCCTTCTCCCACCAGCGCACAGGGGCCAATACTCACATTGCTGCCTATCTTAACACTTCTTCCCAGCACGGCTGTCGGGTGAATTCCCGAAAAATCGGGCAGACCTGGAGGGTGAAAAAGCCCTATAAGACGAGCGAAAGCCAGACGAGGATTCTTTACTCTGATAAAGGGTTTAGGGAAATCCTGAACCTCCACGGGTACTATCACCGCTGAGGCGCATCCTTTTTTGGCCATATGCAGAAACTTGTCAGAAGCAGCAAAGGTTATCTCTCCTTGTTTCGCCTCTTCCACCTTGGCGACCCCATGAATAGCTATATTCTCATCCCCTCCCGCAGTCCCTCCTACTAAATGAGCGAGCTCCTTCAGACTTTTTTTCATTGTCCCGATCGGTAATTCTGATTTAGGCGCGAAAGAACCTCTTCGGTCAGGTCAAATTCCACCTCAGGCGTGGCGTAGAGCAAAGCGTCCTTATCAAAGACCAGTCGGTATCCCCCTTTCTCGGCAATGCCTTTTATGGTGGAACGAATATCTGCCGAAATCTCCTCAGAATACCTGAATTCCTCTTTCTGCTTTTCTGCCTGAAGAGAATCACTGAGAGAACGGACTTCCTCTTCGAGTGCCCTGAGCTGCACCTCGTCGGTCCTGCGCTCTCTGTCGAGGTTCTGGCGCTCCTTTTCCAGGCGCTGGATGTCCTGGGTCAATTGCTGTATCTGGGCTAGTTTTTCCTCCTTGGAATATGGGGCGAGGAGTGGTCCCTGCAATTTGAGTTCCTCTTCCAATTCGGCAAGTTCCTTCCCTTTCTTTTCGATCTGGTTTCCCTTCTCCTCAGTTTGAGAAATTTTTTCCCCTATCGCTTTTCTCTTCTCCTCCAGGAGTTTTCTCTTTTCTGTCACCGCTGCCCATTTTTCTTCAAAACCCACCGTCAAGCTCGTCATAACGTCCTTGGTCTTCTGGTAATTCTGAAAGACCCTCTGCACATCCACATAACCCATTTTGGGTACAAGCTCCGCTCGCAGCCCTCCCGAGGTGCACTCCAGGAGCAAAGCTGCCCCAAGAACGGCCAAAAGTAAAGTTCCTACCCCCTTTTCCTTCATCACATGATCTCCTTTCTTCGGATCAAACAATGTTTCCTCTCATTCCCAAGGATTCCAGAATTTCTCTTTCTCTCTCCTGCATTATCTTTCTTTCCTCTATCTTCTCGTCCCCATAATCCAGCAGGTGAAGAATTCCATGAACAAGGAGCAGGGCAAGCTCCTCTTTCATGCTATGTTTTCTTTCCCTGGCCTGCTCGTCTGCCTTTTCTACACAGACCACGACCTCACCCAAAAGATTCTTGGTGGGGGTGAGATCATCTCCAAGAGGAAAAGCTAATACATCGGTGACTGCAGGTCTTCCCCGGTATTTTTCGTTAAGCTCCTTCATCCTCTCACTATCCACCAAGACTATGTCGATCTCCTTTTCTTTCCCTCCTGGCTCCAGGGCAGTGCCTGCTACTCTCTTGAGCCACTTCGTATCAATTCGCTTCTTTTGCAGATTGGTTACCGCAATGAGAGCCATTAATTTCCCCAAGCAAGACTCTCGGGACTTTTATCCTCGACTCCCGTTTGAATCTCCGAAATACCGATGCCTCCCTGACAGTAGTGAGCATGCCATTTGACCCTCTGAATGCCCCCTTAGCTAGTCTAACGCAGTTTGTCCTTTGAGTATCTCTTCGGGATATCTGCCCCTGGTATGAACAAGACCAGCCAGAATTCTGGTGAAAGCTTCGG
>CAYYHL010000379.1:0-2009 GCA_964471775.1 uncultured Clostridia bacterium | reverse complement strand
CCGGGGGCGATGTATGGAGTGGTAAGATCGCAGGGTATCCAGGATGCCATGAAAGAATTCGGCATCACCTCTTCCGAGATAATAGATGCCGGTGGCCTAGAAAGCACCACGGTGGAATCAAGAGAGACCGCGTATCTCCTGGCACACCCTGAGACTACATTCATGTTCGGTCTCGGTGGCATCTGCACCAACATGCTCACAGCATCGTTGAAGGCCGCTGGCAAGAAGCCAGGGGAAGTCATAGCCGGTGGATTCGACGTTGCTCCGGGTACTATCACCGGACTCAAAGAGGGATACGTGGAGGCGACCATCGATCAGCAACAGTACCTCCAAGGATACTATGCCATCTACGTGCTCTACCTCATGAAGAAATACGGCTTTGCCCCTCAGATAGACACTGGAGGTTACCTGGTAGACAAGGACACCATCGGAATCATCGAAGACCTCTCACCGAAAATGATAAGATAGGATAGCGAGAGCAAGGACTCACATTCTCAGCAAAATGTACAATGCTCTTCCCAATGCTCCTGGAAGATTGCTCTTTCGGGAGGAAAATGCGCCAGGAGCAGCGGGAAGAGTGCACTATTTTATCTTCTCCTACTTTTCCTTCTTAAGGTACGCTAAGACGATTGTGAAAGATAGAAAAGGTAAATGAAAACTGCCAAGCGGCGGCGGCTGTGCTAAAAAAATTCTTCTCGTATCGGGTTGCTGGTACTCTGTTAGTCTTTGTTGGCCTGATACTGATTTTTGCTTTTTTTACTCCGCACCACCTTTTTGTTGACCCCAGGAACGTTAAAGCTCTGGGAAAGCTCACCCCTGATCTCGGAATTGTTGCTCTGGGCGTCGGGATGCTGATGATCTGCGGTGAATTCGATCTTTCCGTGGGCGCAGTGCTGCCACTCTGTTCATACGTTTTTGTGTTGCTCGTGCGAGCCGGCATGAATTTGGTCCTCAGCCTATTTATTGCCATGGGGGTAGGAGCTCTTTTCGGTCTTCTAAACGGCCTTATCACCGTGAAGGGCCGTATCCCCTCCTTCATAGCTACCCTGGGAACAATGATGTTCTGGCGCGGGGTATTGTACGTCCATTCCCGCATGTGGCCCATCGGTATACGAGCTTTCCTGCCAGCGGGTTCATCTTTCGAGCATGTTCTTACTGGTGAGATCGGAGGCATCATCCCCGCCCAGGTGATTTGGTTTGTGGTATTTGGACTAATCTTGGGGGTAGTGCTTCATTTCCATAAATTCGGTAACTGGGTCTACGCTACCGGGGACAACAAGGAAGCAGCCAGGGCTATGGGTATAAATACGGACAGAGTAAAGGTGATTTGTTTTATGATTGTGGGTATCCTGTGCGCCTTTGTCGGAGTGATGCAACTTCTCAGGATTGAATCATTTGCCTGCACGCAAGGACTGGGGTTTGAGCTCAAGGCAATCGCTGGCTCCGTGGTGGGAGGAACCTTCCTTATGGGAGGCGTAGGAAGCATAGCAGGGATTTTTTTGGGAGCACTTACTATCCAAATCTTGGAGAACGGTCTCATCTTAATGAGGGTTCCTGTATTCGGAATTACTGCATTTATAGGTCTGGCCATAATTTTGTTTGTAGTCTTAAATACTTATGTGGGACGAAGGATAATAAGGTAAATGGGCTGCATTGGTCGATCGAGTGTTTCCTCGGATTTTCGGCAGGCTCGTTCAAAACTCAAGAAAAGGAGGGGTTTTGAGCAATGACGTTTTCTAGAGGCGGGAAAGAGGAAAAAAGTCTGGTCAAGATGGTAGGTATCGAGAAGTCGTTTGGAAAAGTTCAGGCCCTAAAGGGGCTCGACTTCGAGGTCAGGCCATCCGAGGTGGTGGGTCTGGTGGGCGACAATGGTGCAGGTAAATCAACATTGATAAAAGTCCTCTCTGGTTACCACCTGGCAGATAAGGGAGAGATATATTTTGAGGAGAAAAAGGTGAGCATCACTTCCTCTCTCGATGCTAGAAAGCTAGGCATCGAAACTGTCTACC
>CAYYHL010000378.1:0-2012 GCA_964471775.1 uncultured Clostridia bacterium | reverse complement strand
CGGATAAGCTTTCTTGATGATGAAGGGATCTAGACAGCAAACGGAATCTACAATTAAGGGAGGAAAGACATGTATCGTGTGCCGCAAAAAGAGCTTTTGAGGAGGCTACCCAATATTGAACTTTTTTTCTGCTTCTCTGAATACAGTGTCGAATACTTGTAACGCCTTATCGATTTCCTCTCGGGAGATGGTTAGGGGTGGAATTATGTTAAATCGGTTAAGATAGAACCCACTTCTTGCCAGAGCTAGTCCCTGTTTGAAACATTCATTTACCATGAAGTTTGTCTCTTCTGCTGCCGGTGTCTTTTTGGCTCTATCTTTTACAAATTCTATCCCAATGAATAGTCCTTTACTATCTATGCATCCAACTATAGGGTGTCTCTTTTTCAGGTCTCGGAGTCCCTCAAGAAAATACTTTCCTTTATCCGTCACCTGCTCCAGAAACTTCTCCCGAGTCAAGATCTCTAGTACTTTACTTCCAACAGCACAAGCCAACGGAGTAGCCGCAAATGTTCCGTAATGAGCACCAGGACCCCACGAATCCATTATTTCTCTTCTTCCTATTACCGCTGACAGAGGAATTCCTCCTGCTATGGATTTTGAAACAGTCATGATATCTGGAGTAGCTTCATAGTGTTCTATTGCCCACATCTTACCGCTTCTCCCGAGCCCTGTTTGTATCTCGTCCACCATGAATACTATCCCGTACCTCCGACAAATATCTTCCAACCCTTTCACAAATTCTTTGGGAGAGATAATATAGCCCCCTGCTGCTATGAAGGGCGAAAAGAGGATACCCGCAACGTTATGCACGTCCTTTGCAGGGTTTCTAAAGGGATAGTCTTGGCTTCGGAAAAGGTCTTCTATGAATCTGACGCAGTGAATATCACAATCAGGATAATTCCTTCCGTAAGGGCATCTGTAACAATACGGATACGGGAAATGAGCAATACCATTTTCAGCGGGTAGAACAGGATAATAGTATCTTCTCACTCCTGCTTTACCGGTGAATCCCATCGTCCCTGTAGTTATGCCATGATATTCTGCGTAAGCATTCAATATGTATTGCTTACCGGTGTACCAACGAACAACTCGTACCGCAGCTTCCACAGCCTCACTTCCAGTAACAGCATAGGTAACTTTTTTGGGGAAATCCCCTGGGGTCACTTTAACGAGTTTTTGTGAGAGGCGGACTCGAGGCAAATTAGGTAAATCAAAGTAATGAATTAGTTTTTCAGACTGTCTTCTAATTACGTCCACTACCTGCGGGTTGCATATGCCAACATTATTTACAGACATTCCTGAAATAAGATCAATATATTCCCTGCCATCCGCATCGGTTACAGTTGCTCCCTTTCCCTCTACTATGAAAGGCGGGCAGTCCCAGAGAGCAAAGCCCACATGACAATTAGCTTCTACTTCTAATAACTCTCTGAGTTTACTCTTACTTTTTTCGCCAAAAGAGGATCTGTCTACTCTCTCTTTCAATTCCTCCGAGGAAACCTGTAGCTTCTCTCTTTCCCTTAGTATGCTCTCAAAAATTCTATTCTTCTTATCTCCCAGAGTCATTTTCTATCTCCTCATATAATGGAGTTTCAGTGAGAGTCTTATGCTTTTGAGGTGAGAGGGCTGTTGGCCGAGTGGATCTCTAGCCAAAGGGGTATCTATTATCCGTGGTGTTGATGGTTATCCACTTATAATCTGTGTAGTCGTCAATGGAGTAGTGCCCGCCTTCCCGGCCCATCCCGGTTTCTTTTATTCCACCATGGGGTCCGTGAGGTTCGTCATAGAAGGTGGTTTCGTTGATATGTACTTCTCCGAATTCCAGTTTCTCAGCTATCCGCAGTGCTTTGTTGAGATCCTTCGTCCAGAGGGCCGATCCCAACCCGTACCTTACACTATTGGCAACATTTATTATTTCTTCAACATCAGAGCACACCATGATGGGCGCAACAGGGCCAAAGACCTCCTCCTGCATTACTTTCATGTTCTGGGTGACCTCTGTCAAGACC
>CAYYHL010000377.1:0-2013 GCA_964471775.1 uncultured Clostridia bacterium | reverse complement strand
CTCGCCCAGCACAACAGGCCCATCGAGGCCAACGAGAAATACCTACTCCAAAAGTGGGGAGGAACTAGAAGATAAATTGAGTGAACAATGTATGAATGAGCAGTGCTGGCAACTTGAGGACTACAGGAAGAATGAAGAGGTTTTCTCCAAAGAGGGCTTCACTCTTTCGGTTGCTCAAAGGTGTCTTCCAATAGCCGCGCTTTTCTCTTGGGACGCCTACCACCTGTTCCAGTATGTCAAGAAGGTCCCGGACAAGGGCACCTATTTGGAGATAGGAGGTGGTTTCGGTGGCTCTGTCATCTGTGCCTATTTAGCTTCTCAAGTAGCAGGCACCGAGATAGATTTCATAAGTATTGACCCCTTTTTTAGAGGGAATAATCCAAATGAGAATTGGACAAAGGAAGCCTTTATTCACAATACCAGCTTTATTCCTCACCTTACTCTTATTAACTCAATTTCAGACGGGGCAAAGGATAAAATAGCTGATGGTTCCATAGACCTACTGTTTGTGGATGGAAACCATCATTATGAGCAGGTGAGGCGAGACCTACAGAATTACTGGCCAAAGGTAAAAAAGGAGGGAGTTCTTCTGGGCCATGATTACCAAGACCCTCACCCAGGGGTGATACGAGCTGCCAATGAGGTGTTTGGCAAAGACAAAAAAGACAAATTCACCCTGCTCAAGAGCTCCTCCATATTCATGGTGGAAAAATGATTAACCCGGAGCCGACAAAAAGAGCAGTCATAGACGTAGGAAGGCCCTGCAATGTAAGGTGCTCCTTCTGCTATTATCGCTATGAGAAGCGGGGTCCCTTCATTGCTTTTCAGACCCTAAAAGATGAGATAATCGAAGCCAAGAGTCGAGGGAATGACACTATTGACTTCACCGGGGGAGAGCCAACCATGCACCCCAAGATCGTGGAGTTGGTCAAAGTCTCGTCAGACAACGGGATGAAAACGTGCATCATCACCAACGCGGTCCTTCTCTTCAAGGATAACCTACTGGATAGACTCCTGGGAGAGGGCTTGAGCGATCTCCTCATCAGTATCCAAGGGCTTGGTGAGGTCCACAACAAATCAGTCGGTGCGAGAACCTCTCAAGAGGTAATAAGAGCTATAGATTTCATGCACCATAACGGTCTCTTCTACAGGACCAACACCACATTGACTATGGATAATTATGACAACTTGCCTGACTTGGCTTCTCTCTTGGTAGAGAAGCAGCCCAGGATCGTTAATTTTATCAACTTCAACGCCAGGGGTGCCTGGAAGGAGACTGAGCGAGGCACGGTCCAAGCCAGATGCAGCGATATGGCCCCCTACTTAAAGGAAGCCATCTCAATTCTGGAAGCCGCTGATATAGGAGTGAACGTCAGGTATTTTCCGATGTGCCTTCTGAAAGGCTTTGAAAAAAATGTGTGCAACGGTTCCTTAGTGGTATTTGACCCCTATGAGTGGGACTATGGATTTATGCCCAAGACGTTTGAAACGTACAGAGAGGCAGGAAAGAACATTTGCCAAGCAATCAACAGTAATGGACTCTGCCCGGAATGTATGAGTTGCGGGATCAAGGCAATATGCGGCACCTTGGATGGACCTTATTTTGAAAGATTTGGTGCCGGGGAACTGGAGCCTTACCAGGAGAAGTTGGAGGACCTTTACTTTTTCAGAAGGAACAATAACTCAATTACTCTCATTCAGGGATACTGAGCAAGGCACCCAGAGGAGGCTTTGAACAAATGAACGAGAGGGTGGCCGAGAACTTGGGTCTTCTTCTCAGAAACAAGGCTCCTGATACCAGAAGGCAATACCTTTTCTACATAGGAGAGTTTCTGAGGTTTGCGGGCCTGGAAGGTCCGTATGACGAATGGAGTATAAGACGATTCGCCGAGACCTTGGAGAAGAAGGGCTACTCCCAAGCCTATATCTCAGTTGCCTTCTGGGCTATAAGAGTTCTCCTCAAAGCGAGAGGGGAGAGTGTGAAAATCACCCTGGGGGATCTCCTCCCGAAAG
>CAYYHL010000376.1:0-2013 GCA_964471775.1 uncultured Clostridia bacterium | reverse complement strand
GGCAAAGACGCCGACACTCTAGTCAAGAATGCTGACATTGCTATGTACGAGGTCAAGAAATGTGGTAGGAATGGCTACCAATTCTACAGTCGCGGCGAGGGCTCTGAACGACTGAGGAGGTTAGAACTATACGAAGCCGGGGGGAAGCAGAAGGAAGCAGCGTTCCCGGAGGAACTTGCTGGATTAAGACTGCTTTATCAAATTACAGGAGTCGTTCTCGGCACCTTTAACTCGGGGAACGTATTTCGACAAATAACGGATGGGCTTGTTCATTACCTGGGATATACTAGTGCTCTTGTTATGACACCTAACGGCGGGAAAAAGCGCTTTGAAGTTCGGGCTCTTTCCACACAAAGGCGACTATCCCCTCAGATAGATAAAACATTGGGGTTTTCACTCGGAAGTCTCTCGTTTCCAAAGGACTCTAGACTGAACGGTGCTATAAGATCAGCGATGAAAGGCAGAGTGGTGGTGGCCAGGACCCTGGCAGAGATTGCATATCCATTAATCAGTAGGAAAGCGTGCTCAATTCTCCAAAAGCTTGGAAGAACAAAGAACCACATCGTGGTCCCACTAGGGGTAGAAACCAAGATGGTTGGAGCAATTCTCGTCACAAGCCCCCGTGAACAGGTTTCGGAGGAGGAATTGGCGATGCTTCAGACTCTTGGTCGTCTCGCATGCCAGGCCATCAAGAACGCGAACTTGCATTCGCAGGCCAAGCACTCAGAGGAAGCCCTCAGGCGAACTCTCAAGACAGTGCGACGAACCTTGGAAGGGGCAGTACGAATCCTTTCATCTGTGGTCGCGGCGAGGGACCCTTACACAGGTGCTCACCAACAACGGGTGGCAAATCTTGCCTGTGCCATAGCTAAGGAGATGGGGCTTTCCAAAGAGAAGATCGAGGGAATTCGTATAGTCGGACTCCTCCACGATGTCGGTAAGGTAGTCGTGCCTGTAGAAATCCTCAGCAAGCCTGGTCCGATTAACCCACTTGAACTCAGTGTGGTCAAGGACCATCCTCGGGTCGGCTACGACATATTAATGGGGCTGGATTTCCCGTGGCCAGTTGCCGAAATCGTATATCAACACCACGAACGGCTGGATGGATCAGGCTATCCTCGAGGTTTGTCGGGTAGTGAAATCCTCCCGGAAGCACGCATCTCAGGTCTAGCCGATGTGGTTGAGGCTGTATCCCATCACCGACCTTACAGGCCAGCTCTAGGCATCGATTGGGCCTTGGATGGAATCTCACGAAATAAGGGGACGCTCTATGATCCTGAAGTGGTGGATGCCTGCTTGGCCGTTTTTGCCAAGAACGGATTTAGGTCGCGCTGGACACAAAAGGGCATGGCAAAGCCGAAGAAGATTCTATTCAAAGGGCTTCAAGGTGTCGAGCTACTCGACTAGGGCATTAGAGATCCCCGCTGTCTCCTCTTCCCCTAGGCCCCAAC
This sequence comes from uncultured Clostridia bacterium, assembly GCA_964471775.1. Taxonomy (GTDB): domain Bacteria; phylum Aerophobota; class Aerophobia; order Aerophobales; family AE-B3A; genus SOJT01. The sequence goes on along the minus strand of CAYYHL010000376.1, from coordinate 562 downwards.
CAACCTTTTCCTTGCCTCAATCCTTTGTGTTTTGTACTTTTCCTCCTGCAATATCTCCATACTGCGGCCCCCCTATTTCCTGGAGGAGATGAATCTTTAGGTTTGGAATACCGGCTATCTTCACAAATTCACCTTTCCCTTTCAAGGGACTTCCCCGGTAATGATCTCCTGGTCCACTTGCCTTCTTCTGTTGACAGAAAGGAGAAACTATTTTACCCTCGACACAGAGTAAAAACGACAAGACAAAAACAAGTTCAGCCTCCATCGCCTTGGCACCGGATAATCTGGTAGCGCGGAACTTAGAAAAGACGTATGGATATCTTTAGGATTCGTCTGGCAAAGACACCTCCCCACACGTTCGGGCAGGCACGATCTTTGAGGTAAGGGGGGAATTTGAAAAAGATTATCGACAAAAAGGACTTTCTTCTAAACAATACGGTGAGTTTTGAAGGTAAAATTCTCCTTTTGGTTAACTTGACCGATGCCCTCCTCACGGGATTCTTAATCCAGCTTGGGCTATTAGTGGAGCTTAATCCGTTAATGAGACTGCTTTTGAGATATG
>CAYYHL010000375.1:0-2014 GCA_964471775.1 uncultured Clostridia bacterium | reverse complement strand
GCCCCACTAGCGACGTAACAGCTACAGCTATTATACCGGAATAGAGAAGATTCCAGCCCAAGAGGACATTAAAAGCATAGGTTGTATAAGCTCCTATGGTAAGGAGTTCACCGTGAGATATACACAAGAACCTTTTGGTGGTATAAATCATGGAAAAGCCAATGGTTGCCAGAAGCAGTATACTGCCGGTTACTATCCCAAAAACTGTGTGCTGGAGCAAGATGGTAAGCATCCCCATCTCCCTGTCATACTACTCAAATTCCCTATGCTCTTTGCCAAGCTCGCCTATTCGGACATCTTACCAACAGAAAAAAAGGTTCGGCCAGGGTCCCAAATGATCCTGGCCGAACCGCAGCTGAGCAATTCCTTATCTAATAGCTTCAGCCAAATCCTCACTGGAATAGAACTTGACGTCAACCCACTGTCCGCCCTTTGCTTGCTGTATTCGAGCATAGCCCAACACGTTGCCAAATTCATCGAAGTCACAGGATCCGGAGGCTCCTTCGTAGTTGATCTCGTTCCCCCTGAGCAAATGAGCCAGGCCTTCAGCGTAACTATAGACCTTGATTCCCGGAGGATTGGCTACCTTTCGGATATTCTCTGAGATACCTTTTCCCGTAGCCTCCCCAGCAGCTTCCACGGCCAGAGCCATCAGATTCACCGCATCATGCATGTTGGGAGTGAACCAACCGACCATCTCGTCCTCCATGTACTCCATGTATTTCTGCTCGAAAATCGCATAAGCTCTCGATCCCAGCGCATTAGCTGGCTTTTCTCCGTAGACTCCCTCCAAGACGTCCGCGCCGACGATGTCCATAGTAGCTTGCTGGACAGCATTAGAGGCCAGAACCACGGTAAAGGGAATACCCATTTCGTAGAGTTCCCGGTAGACGATCTTGAGAGTATCCAGGTCTATGGCGGGAAAGAGCACATCCGGTCTCTTGGCCAGCACTTTCCTCGCCGCCGTGCGGTAAGTAGTCTGTCCTCCAACAACCAGCTCATCCACCACCACTTCACCTCCCAGTGCTGCAAATCGCTTTTTGAGGGCATCGGAGATGCTAATGGTATCCTCAGTGTCAAGAGTAATAACAGCTGCCTTCTCAAATCCCTGATCCCGCATAAATCGTGCAGCCACTTCTCCTTCGAAAAAGTCATCCGGGCAGGTACGGAACTGATATTTTCCGCCCGAGGTGGTGAGCCTGGTGCTGCCAGACCAGTGAGAAATTATGGGAACTTCATTGTCCGCACAGAACTTCATGATGGCCACCACGATGCTGGAAGAAGGTCCGATAATGTTTATGACCCGGTCCATGGTGATGAGTTTTCTCGCTCCGGTGATTCCCCTTTCTACATCAGTGGCAGTGTCCGCCACAAAGAGCTCTATGGGCATGCCCAAAGGCCCGCCAAACTTGTTTATCTCCTCAACCGTCCACTGGACGGTCTCGAAGCACGGCTCGCCCTCGGTGCCAAGAGGTCCGCTCAGAGAGGTAAGAACACCAAATCGAACTTCCTCCGCTCGGGCCGCTCCCACACTCAGACCTGCCAGGAGAGCCAGGCTCAGACCTACAACAAACACTCTTCTCAGAACTTTGGTTCTTCTGTGCATCTTCGCCTCCTTTTGCCAAATTGATCGACCTCACCCAGTTTGTTGTGTTTTTGACTCGCTCCTCACCTCCTTTGCCTTGATTTCCCTGCTGTCAATATACGTTTCTTGGGCATACTTGGAAGACTGTATGCCAGAATATAGCACAAAAATCATTCTGTCAAGAATACCGCGGCACAACTTTCCCTTGCTCCACAGGAACCCTCTTCCCGTCTCCGACGGCACGCATGTCCCGAATGTCACTTCGGAAAAATGCGCCTCGAAACTAGCAACAACAAAGCTCCTTCTGTTTCGCACATCAATACTTTCCTGATAGTATCAAGTACGTCTCCGAGGCTACTTTTCCCCTGGTCCATAAGAACTCGCTTCAGACTCTTTGTTTTTCCATGGCTACAGCCTTGGATGGACAGA
>CAYYHL010000374.1:0-2024 GCA_964471775.1 uncultured Clostridia bacterium | reverse complement strand
GATTCTTACCAGACCTCGGTAGTCTCTCTTGAAGTCAATGATGAGAAACTTCTTGGTTTTGCTAAGCCCTGAGATGATTAGATAGATTGCAGTAGTTTTGCCGATTCGACTTTGACCTGTGATGAGGATATGCATCCGGCATCGCTCCTCAGTAAGACCGAATATCCTTTCCTCATCCACAAATCCTACCCGGGCAAGGTCTCCTTCTATCTCCCCCTCTCTTGGAGTAAGGAAGGGCTTGCCACTAATATCCTTTTTTGACTTCTTTGCCAGAAGGACCTTCTCTAATTCTCGGGCCTCTTTTTCATCCCAATTGATTCCTAGGAGTTTTAGCCTTTTTACTAGGGCCTCATCCTGGAGAGCATCGGATTTCTTTGCCAGCTCTACCATTGTCTTATAGCGAATTAGCTGCTGCCACTCCATTTGTCCTTCCCTTTCCTTTTCTCTCGCATCTCCCTTCTCTCGGCCTTCTTGAGCTCCTTTTTCAGGACTTTGAAGCAGGCAGGACAGAAGGAGATCCCGTTGAGAATTCCCTGATGGATTCGGCAAAGAGGCAACCTGCATCCCGGACAGACCCGAAGGAAGCGGATGCCCAGAGTGCAGCCGCACACTGCAGCAAGAGCGGTTCCCCGATGGTCAATGGGGTAGCCATTGTCATCTAAGATGAACTCCTCTGCTTCCGAGATGGCGATCTGACCATTTTCATCCTCTCCGATCTCCTCGGTTCTCCTTCCAATGATCTCGCCATTAACCACCTGGTATTTGACTTTCTTTTTGAGAAGACCTTCCTCATTCGACTCCAGGAGCCTTCCGATTTCTTCAAGGGGATCCTCATTGCTATCTTTTTTTCTCATTGTCTTCCTCCTTGCATGAGAATCTGACTACATCACTCTGGAAAATATCTCAATAATTACCATCACCAGATAAATGGAACCGAAGATTACCAGAACTACCAACGGGATGAGTAAGATGATTTTGATAAGGAGCCAAATCCCATGAAGGGTCTGCTGAGCTCTCTCGGAAAAGCGGCTTTCTCCTTCGACAATTCGAGGAGAACGGCGCCTGAGGTGCCTGAGCATTCCCAAAAGCTCACCTCTTCTTTCTGACTGATTCTCAGGGATTTCAGCCATTGGTTCCTCCCTTTGTATTGTTGCGAGTTGTTTCTCTCTTATTGACGGTAGCTTCAGCCCGGGGGACATCCTTTGACGGTCTCACCTTGAAAAGGTTCTCGAATCTAGCTAGGTCTCCTTTGGCTAAAAGCCCCCGGGGGCTGCAGATAGTGCAGCCACTTTCTGGCTTTACCTTTATGGCATAAGCAATTTTCTCCTCTGAGAGGCCATCGTAAAAGACGTAGTTATTTACTTTTCTGAAGCCAAAGACGAGATTCATGAACTCAATTAAAGCAAAAGAGACAAGCTCCATATTAAGAGGTAGAACCGCGGGGGCAACGATGTCTTCTCCCGAGATATAGCCGTATTGTCTCTGGCGCTTTTTATCTTCAGCTGACATTAAAGATAGATTCACCTCTCTCATGTCAATCGCATCCAGGCAGACAAGACAGGGGGATCTTCCGGGAATGAATACGTATACTTGGCCGGCAAAATCTTGGATTTTTCCTTCTTTATCTACGTTAATTCCCGTGCCCACATCTATTAAAGGAATCAGATACTTTGCTGCCTGCTGAGTAAGAATGAGTCTAGCTAAGTCATTATCCACTGCTCCAAAGATGACATCGGCCCCCTTAAGAGCTAACTGGGAACTTCTCTCCAGAATAGAGCTTTTCAGAGCTATTACCCTGGTTTTTCTGTTTATTCTGCGGGCCTTTCTTTTCATAATCTCCACTTTGAACCTTCTTGCTTTCACATCTTCCCAGGATGCCTGAATAACCCGATTAAGATTACTGGCCTCGATACGATCAGGGTCGATGAGAATAATCTTTCCCACTCCTAAGCGTAAAAGTGCCTCAAAGATTAAAGAGCCTGTCCCTCCCAGTCCTACGATTCCACAACAAAGATCCCAAAGCA
>CAYYHL010000373.1:0-2033 GCA_964471775.1 uncultured Clostridia bacterium | reverse complement strand
ACGCTAACAACGAGGTGGGAACCATAGAGCCCATCTCCCAGATAGGAGAGATAGCCGAGAGGCGGGGTATCTATTTCCACACCGATGCCGTGCAGACCGTGGGAAAAGTGCCGGTAAAGGTAGATGAGTTAAAGGCTAACCTCCTCTCCCTTTCTGGTCATAAGTTCTATGGACCAAAGGGGATAGGAGCACTTTATATCCGCAGTGGGACCCATATACATTCCCTCATTCACGGCGGTCACCAGGAGAGAGTTCATCGGGCTGGAACAGAGAACGTACCAGGAATAGTTGGGCTAGGCAAGGCAGCCGAGATAGCCTCTCGGAAGATGGAAGAGGAAGCCAAACGTGTAGAGAACCTCCGAAATGAACTAGAGAGAAGAATCAAAGATAACATCCCCCACGTTTATATCAATGGGCATCCCAGCAAAAGATCACCCAATACTTTGAACGTATCTTTTGAATTTGTGGAGGGAGAATCGCTGCTTTTGAATTTGGATCTTAAAGGAATCGCTGTTTCTACTGGTTCGGCCTGCACTGCTGGTTCTCTGGAACCTTCCCATGTTCTAAAGGCTATGGGGGTTCCTCCCCAACTGGCCCAGGCTTCTTTGAGATTTTCCCTGGGCCGGGACACTAAAGAAGAGGATATAGACTGTACCGTCGAGACTTTGAAAGAAATAGTGGGAAGACTAAGGGAGATGTCTCCTCTGTATCAGCAGGAAAGGACGTGGCAGGAAGGCTCACCTAGGTAGAATCAAGATTCATTTTTGAAAACAGCAAAGAGGAATCCTGGAGAAAAAAAGATATGGAAAAATTAAGAGACAGGATAGCTGAGTTAAAGGAGGAAAGAGACGCTACTATCTTAGCTCATAATTATCAATTGGCTGAAGTGCAGGATATAGCAGATTTTGTAGGAGATTCGCTTGACTTAAGCCGGAAAGCTGCCAAAACTCAGGCCAAGGTCATTGTCTTCTGCGGAGTCCAGTTTATGGCGGAAACCGCGGCCATCATCTGTCCGGATAAAATGGTTCTTCTTCCCGAACTTGCGGCAAGGTGTCCCATGGCCGATATGGTTACTGCGGAGGCACTAAGAGAAAAAAAGAAGAGGGATCCCGGTCTCCTGGTAGTGTGCTATGTTAACTCCAGTGCCGAAGTCAAGGCTGAGTCGGATATATGCTGTACCTCGGCTAATGCGGTGAAGATAGTCAAAAGTCTGGATGGAGTGGACCAGGTTCTTTTCGTCCCTGACCAGTATCTGGGTCAATATGTGGAGAAACAAACGGGAAAAGAGCTGATTTTCTGGCCTGGCTATTGCGCCACTCACCTGAGGATTCTCCCTCAGGATATTGTCAGATTAAAGAGACAATATCCAGGTAGTAGGACTTATGTACATCCTGAATGCCGGCCTGAAGTCATTGAGCTGGCTGATGGAGCTCAGAGTACGGGGGGAATTTGTCGATCTGTCAAGGAAAGCCAGGCACAGGATTTCATTATAGGTACAGAGATCGGAATCATTCACCGACTGCGTCGGGAGAACCCTGAGAAAAGGTTCCTGGCTGCTTCTGAACAGGCCATATGTCCCAATATGAAACTCATCACCCTGGAAAAAGTCCTCTGGTCTCTGGAGGAGATGCAATACCCGGTGAAAGTCCCTGAAAAAATAGCGAAGAAGGCAAGAGCGGCATTAGACAGGATGTTGAGCACAGTTTGACCGCCAGAGCGGCAGGGAATTGCAGTCCCTGCCCCAAGAGGAGTGTCTTTGAAACGCGACAGAAAGAGCTTGCCCTCGAGGAGGGTCCTGAAGAGTTATTGATGCCTCAAGGAGGTGATGAAGCATGGGGATGGAGAGACAAAAGTCTGTTCAAGCTGCGGAGAGTCCGTCTACCTCTTTACTGAAGAAGACAGCCGACTCTGCTCCAGATGTGGACAACTCATCTTCAGTTACCAAGGGGAAACCTAGGGTAAGAAAGGGTAAGATGCGAATAGCCAATGACCTTACCCAGCTCATAGGCAAAACTCCCCTGGTCAGATTAGAA
>CAYYHL010000372.1:0-2034 GCA_964471775.1 uncultured Clostridia bacterium | reverse complement strand
ACCCACCCGAATCTTTCCTTATCAATGCGAGCACGGAACTCAAATTCGCAATCTCGAAGTAAAGCCAATGTTGTTGTCATAATCGGAAAGTGTGCGGATGTGAATCGAAGTCCTTCAGGGGGAGCTAGGATAAAAGAACTCCCAGGCGGGAAAGACCACAGTTTCAAGAAGGTCTCTTGATTGTGGAAGTCCTCACTGAAGCCAGCGTACCTGGTCCGAAGGCCTTTAAAGTGCGCTGGGGTGAGCAGAGGTATTGATTCGCATAGCCAGCGAATCAATTTGTCTTGGAAATCAGCAAAACTTTCGTACTTTTGAAGCACAAAACCTTGGAGATCCACAGGAACAGATGCGCGCGCAGAAATGAAAATGCCTATATTACGGGTAGATTATTCCCTCATTGCATAGCCGAGTTCGACAACAATATTGGGAGAGTGTTGAGAAATGTCCGCTACAAAAAAGTCTGCGGACTCTATTTGGTCAGCGATCTTCTCCCATAATCCCTTTGTCTGAGCATGGTTTTCTACGATGATTGGGTCAACACCTGCAACTTTCGAAACGCGCTCGATAATATCACGTTGGATGGAATAAAAGTCTCCGCATGGGATTGCATAGAAGACTTTCGGCTTACGTAGATGCTTAGGCATCTTCGCCTCCAAACCAGTTTTGGGTTTTTTGATTTTGTTCTCCGAAGACTCGACACCTCATTTCAAACGAGAGAACACAGGCAATCTTCCCCCTCTTCTCCTTCATCTCCCTATCAAGCTTCTTAAACTTAGCGATGAACTCTTCTTCGCTTATTATTCCCTTCTCGAATAACAACTGTATCAACGCCTTAATCTCAAGCATTTTGAAGATGGCTAGCTCTTGGGTTATGAAGATTTCTTTTGAGTCGAGTGGTTTTGCCATATTAGTTCACCAGCCCGCTTGCTCTTACGTCAGTAGACGGACATCCAACGGTACACCTTTCCTCTCGTCTCGCACTAATGACATTGCCTCATTGGGACAGTGTCCTACGCACACCCCACACCCCATACAGGCCTCCCAGCTAACGATGGCCGTACCGTCCACCTGAATTGCCTTAAAAGGGCAAGTGTCCTCACAAGTCGTGCAGGCTGCGCAAAGCGTCTCGTCCACCTGGGCGACGTAACCCGACGAAGCCAACATCGGGATGCTATACTTCATCATGGCTTGTATTCCGCCACAGCAACACTTGCAGCAGTTGCAAATAGCGTAGAAGCGGTACAGCATAGCATCCTTTAACCAGGCGGAATGCAGATGCCCGCGCTCGTGCTCGGCCTCCAGGAGTTCTAAGGCCTCTGCTTGAGTGAGTCGGTGGCTGCTTTGCGGATTGTGCTCCAAGATAAAATCCACGAACGGCTGGCCGATGACCATGCACACCTGAGTGGGCTGGCAGGGATTGGACTGGGCGTGACGACAACCACACTCATATACAGCCACATCGGGCGGCCCTTTGAGCACCAGATCCCGAGCCATGGGATAAGGGATAATCTGCTCCAAGTCGCGCAGGGGAATATCATGGTCGTGGGTAATCATGGCCCGAGCTAGCTCCGGGGGCAGCACTTTACCGTGGTAGTGGTCGGCCAGCCACTTCTTGGCTCGTGGGCCTGGGGGAGGTAAGTTGAAGAGCAGTTTAATATACTGGTTAGTCCAGCGGAGATAGATATATCCATGCAAAGAACTAAGATTGAGGAATCGCCGTAAGCCTCCCTCTCGTACCATCTTCCAGGTCGAGGGGCGCAAAAGCCGCCAGCGCTCACCGAACAACCACAAAATCACCACCGCTACCAGAAGTGCTCCAACGACAATGAGTATGACAGTCCCCAACATTTTATGCTCCCCCTTATAAAAAAATTCGTATATCAATTCCAAGGGGATCCTTTCAATTTATCACTCTATTCCCCCCACAATCCCCTCTTATTCTCCCTCGCCTTGCTCTCGTGTCGCCTGAATTATTTCAAGGCAAAGGGGATTAAGGTTTACACACCTTGGATGGCTTATATTCCGCCTTGATAC
>CAYYHL010000371.1:0-2035 GCA_964471775.1 uncultured Clostridia bacterium | reverse complement strand
CCTGGCGAGGGAATATTGAGAATTGTGTGAGACGAGCAGGGTATGAATCGGAAGGGGTAGTTCTTCAGTCTTTGGCCTCAGCCATGGCTACTGTGCTTCCCCAGGAGGAAGACCTGGGAGTAGTCCTGGTAGATATTGGGGGAGGGACCACTGACCTGGCTATATTCTTGAGAGAAGGCTTAAGGTTCACCCGGGTCATAGCGGTAGGGGGAAGCCATATTACTAATGATGTTGCTGTAGGTCTTCATACTACCAGAGAGAAGGCGGAAGAGATTAAACTCAAATATGGAATCCTGTCCTCGGCCAGATTCAGAGGGAGAGAGAAAATAAGGGTGGAAAGAATAGCCGGGCGGGGAAGTTACACCATAGAAAGGAAAGATCTAGTGAGGATCATTGACCCCCGTATGCAGGAAATATTTGAGCTGGTGGAAAAAGAACTTACCAGAAGTGGATACAGGGACCTGCTCTCCGCGGGGTTGATTCTTACCGGAGGGACTTCTCTCCTCGTGGGTGTTAAAGAACTGGCGGAAGATCAGCTCGGTCTTCCCACCAAGATTGGTGAGCCCCACGTAGAAAGGCCCGAGGAACTTACCAGTCCCATTTATGCAACGGTGGTCGGACTGGTTCTCTACGGAATAAAGCGGAGGGAGGAACTTGTCTCTGAGGAGCGGCTAGGCGTGAGGATTAAGGAGTGGCTGAAGGAGTTCTTTTGATTGAACGATAACCGGGCACTTTTGGGTATTACCATTTGGTGGCTCAGTTAGCCAAATAAAAGCTTCATTTTAGCGTGGGAGGAATACTCGATGTCTGACATCAAAGAAGAAGCTCTTGCTGCCCAGGGCAGGACTCGAATTGAGTGGGCAGATTCCAGGATGCCGGTAGTAGAGGTGATTCGGAAAAGATTTTCACGTGAGAAGCCCTTAAAGGGGGTAAGGATCGCTGCATGTCTTCATGTAACCTCTGAAACAGCCAATCTGATGAAAGCCCTGAAAGAGGGAGGAGCTGATATTCGGCTCTGTGCCTCCAACCCTTTATCTACCCAGGATGAAGTGGCGGCTTGTCTGGTGCGTGACTACCGCATCGAGGTTTTTGCCATACGGGGAGAGGGCAAGAAGACCTATTATCAGCACATCCAAAGTGCCTTAGAGATAAACCCTGATCTCACCATGGATGATGGGGCAGATCTAATCTCCACCATACATTCAGATAGATTGGATCTGGCCTCACAGGTAGTAGGAGGAACGGAAGAGACAACCACTGGTGTCATAAGACTGCGGAGTATGGCTGATGAAAACCTTCTGAGGTACCCCGTTATTGCCGTGAATGATGCGGCTACTAAGTATTTGTTTGACAATCGATACGGAACAGGGCAGTCCACTATTGATGGTATCCTTCGTGCTACCAACATCCTGCTGGCCGGCTCTGTTTTTGTTGTCTCTGGATACGGCTGGTGCGGAAGGGGGATAGCCATGAGAGCCAGGGGCATGGGGGCCAAGGTGGTGGTGTGTGAAGTAGACTCCTTGAGGGCTCTCGAAGCGACTATGGACGGTTATTCCGTTATGCCCTTGTCGGAAATCGCATCACAAGGAGATGTCTTTGTGACTAGCACCGGTGATAGATCGGTGATTGACAGACGGCACTTTGAGCTCATGAAGGATGGAGCTATTGTGGCTAATGCCGGTCATTTTAATGTGGAAATCGACCTCGAAGGTCTGGCGGCTCTTGCCAGCAAGAGGCGAAAGACAAGAGAGAGTATAGAAGAATACACTCTCAAGGGCGGGCGGCGGATCAATGTTCTCGGGGAGGGAAGACTGGTTAATCTCGCTGCCGCTGAAGGACATCCTTCTATAGTTATGGATATGAGTTTTGCCAATCAAGCCCTCTCGTGTGAGTATCTGGTGAAAGAAGGAAAAACCTTAGAGAACAAAGTTTATCCGGTCCCTCAGAGCATTGACCGAAAAATTGCCGATCTGAAGCTGCGCAGCATGGGCATTCAGATAGATGAACTTACTCCAGAGCAGAGGAAATATCTTTC
>CAYYHL010000370.1:0-2056 GCA_964471775.1 uncultured Clostridia bacterium | reverse complement strand
GCTATTTTACCATTAATGTCTGCCCATGTCCCCAGTTTGATATGGGAAATCCAGGCCTAATCACAAGGGCGCCAGAGAAGCCCACTCCTGCCAGCCAAAACCAAGTCAGTGATGTCAAAAAAAGATGGCATCTCCGTAGCGGATCACTCACTGCTATCCTACGAACACGACCGTCTCAGGAATTCCTTTGTACCTCATCATTGGGCGTCGGCCCGAGGACCAACCCTTTTGTCCTTCTAGAAGCTATGTCGCTCCCCGCAACAACCCCCAGAACGTATAAGACTCGGCACTGAGAATGTGAAGACCCAGTTTGGCGAAGAGGCTGCACCATCCCTCGTCTGCACGGTAATTCCCCAGCTGACCGAAAAAATCCAAGTTTAGAACGAAATCACTCAAAAGTCTTTCCAAAGCTAAATCTGAGCTATTGTCAATCCGTTTGGAGGACTCCGGTGAAGACCCAGCTTCGCCTAAATCTTGTTAGGTGGTGGGTCTTTCAACTTTAACTTCCCTCGACTCGGCAATTAGAGCAAGCCTATCTGAGAAGGTGTCCAGTCGTCGATCTGCTCTATCGAAACTACCCTTGGCGTGACCAAGATGACCGCCCAGCTTCCTAAATTCTTCTTCAAACCTTTCGAATTCCTTATTCAGTCTGGCGAAGTCTTCTACTATCTTTCTAACATTCCTTTCGAACTGCATCCCCCGCAGCCCGATATATATCACTCTGAGGTATGCATAGATACTGTTCGGAGAAACCAGCACAACTCTCTTTTCTAATGCATAATCCGAGATACTGCTGCTATTGATCTCTAAGTCTTCCTTGAGAATCGTTTGGTAGTAAACATTCTCCGAAGCAATATACATAAGAGCGAAGTCATACGTTCCTTCATCCTCGAGAATATACTTAGCGGAGATGTCATCAATCTTAGCTTTAACATTTCTTTCGAACTCTCTTAGATATGACTTTCTATCGGCTTCTGAAGCTTCGATGTACCTTTGGAAGTTTTCCAAGGGAAACTTAGAATCAATCGGAACTATCTTATCCCCAATTTTTACAACGGCATCGACAACAGAGCCATTCTTGAACCGGTATTTCTCTTCGAAGTTTTCTTTGGGAAGCAGTTGCGCTAGTATGTGTCCCAGTGTTAACTCGCCGAAGCCGCCTCTGATCTGGGGCGGCTTGAGAAGATCCTGAAGACTTGAGATGTCCTTTCCGATGTCCAACATCTGCTTATTTGTCTCTTCTAAGCTTCCAAGCACCTTTTTGATGTCACCAATTACTTTGAGAGAGCTTTCAAACTTTTCACCAACTGCCCTGCTCCCTTGGTCAACGCTCTTCCTCACCTGTTCCTCGATTTCGCCAATTCGCTCCTGGAGAAGTGCAAATGATTGTGTATAGTCTTTGCTCCTCTTTGTCAGGAACAGAAGGATCAGGACGACAACAGCTATGCTTAGTAAAACTGTAGCGATCATAAGACCTGTCATTTAGCTACCTCCATTTACACGTTGGGCATCTTGCACAACTCATTCATATCCGAGTGTGTCGGATGTCCATCTTATCCAAGCCACCACTTATCCCAAAACCCCCTAGTTTCATCATCTGTAGACAAACTAAGATAAACCTCATTGGCTGTCAACCCTTCACCTGCAAAACTTCTCGAAAGGCGGAATTGTGCACCTCTTTTAAGAGAGGCTCTTTTTGACACGACCCGCTTTTGCACTAACATGGAGGAGCGTTCTTTGTTCCTATTTTCGCAAGCAGGAGCCCGTAAGGAAGAGAGGAGATGGCCGGGGTAAGTATAGAAAGAATAGTGCAAAGGCGGCTGAGGTGGCTCGATGTTGACTTTCGCCGGAGAATCGTTACAATACTGAAAACCAGAAGGCGAAGGAAAAGGGAGATTTTTGACCGCCGAATGGATACTATTTGGACACCACAGGGAAGAAGACGGCAAACCAAAGAATTGGCGTTTCCCGAAAGCCTTATAGATAAATAACTTCAACGAGTGGAGCCGTTAGCTCAGTCGGTAGAGCATCGGCCTTTTAAGCCGAGGGTCGCAGG
>CAYYHL010000369.1:0-2074 GCA_964471775.1 uncultured Clostridia bacterium | reverse complement strand
CAGGGCAACTTCCTATACAGGCACCCAATCCATCGCAGAATAGGTCACTTATAAGCCTTGCTTTACCATCTATGATCTTTAATGCCCCCTCAGGGCAGTCCGGTATACATAGCCCGCAACCATTACACTTTTCTTCGTCAATTTCTATTAGTTTCCTTTTTGCCATATCCCTGCCCTCCTTTTTTGACAAAGTGCGCAGCTTTTAGAAGCTGCGGAACTAAGGTCATCTTATACACTCTACTGATCTGATTTCTCCTTAAATCCATTCTTTGAGTGGGCTGTTTTAGGGGATCTCTCAGGTTCACTGGCCGTCACTAAATAAGACAAAAACTGTCTTATTAAGAACCAGAAAAAATCGCCTCACGCTATTCTTCTTTTCTCAGACAGAACTTTTCCACCTCGCTTTTTTAACTCGGACCATACCTCTGAGCCCAGACATTCTTCAGCGGCTTTGCACCAATCAATGCAAGAAGGCATCCTCTTCCCATAGACTTCTCTCTTGCAGAGAGGACACCTTTTCATCACCTCATCTGAGAAAATCTCTACCTCATATCCGCAACCAGGACATCGGTAAAGTTCTGCCTCCAGGTCTCTTTCGGATTGGCCGGGACAGCGATAGCGCCTCATCACTACCTTCCCTTCTTAGAGAGCTTCCACCCTTTTCACTTCTGGAATTTCCTTTTTAAGAACTCTTTCAATCCCGGCCTTTAAGGTTATCGTGGCCATGGGGCAGCCTCCACAGGCTCCGGTGAGCCTAACCTTGACTACTCCCTCATCACTAACACTAATCAATTCCACATCGCCACCATCGGCTTGCAAGGATGGCCGTATCTTGACTAGGGCATCTTTAACCTTTTGCTGCATCTTATTTTCCTCCCTCAATTAGATCCTTAATGGTAGTTCTGTCTAAAATTCGAAGAAAATTCTCCTGCACTTTTCGCCAGAAATTCGATGCCTCGCATTCACTTGAACGAGGGCAATCTTCTGCTCGAAGGCACCTGACCAAACCCATTTCCTCTTCCAAAGGCTTAATCACCTCGGCCACCGTGATATCTTCTGGCGAACGAGCGAGGCAGATTCCCCCACCTCTGCCTTTGAACGAATTGATTATGCCGCATTTGACCAGAGTTTGGAATATTTTTCTCAGGAACTCCTCAGGGATCTCAGTGGCTCGGGAAACTTCATCCAGAGAATAACGATGATCTGCCTCCCTCTGAGACAAGTAGAGAATGGCTGCCATGCCATAATCTGCTCTCTGGGTCAATTTCACTGGATAATCCTTAATTGGACTGAGTCAGTCTTATTATAACCAAAAAACCCCCCGTGTCAATCCCTCTGCCCCAATCTAGCAACTGGCACCATGCCCAAAAAAGCCTGTGGTACTGGGAGTAAAGCTGCACTTAATCCATTTCATCACAGGCATTTTGGCCGAGATGACATCCTTTCGGATTTCAGTACCGTCGAAAGAACGCAATTTTCAAGATGTTCAAAGGGAAACTATTTTGAATAATCCGGATGAATATCTACCTTCCTCAGCCGATTGGCATTGGTAACTACACTTACCGAACTAAAGGCCATGGCCGCCTCAGCTATTACCGGATGAAGCAGCCCCAACACCGCTATGGGAATGGCGGCAGTATTGTAGCCAAAGGCCCAGTAAAGGTTCTGCTTGATCTTTCTAAAGGTAGCCCGAGAAAGTTTTATGGCGCTGACTACCCCGGACAGATTCCCACTAACCAGAGTCACATCTGATGCCTCGATGGCAATATCGGTGCCGGTACCAATAGCTATACCCACATTAGCCTGAGTTAAGGCGGGAGCATCGTTGATTCCATCTCCCACCATAGCCACCGACCCTACCTCAGCCTGAAGCCTCTTTATCTCATCTACCTTGCCATCAGGGAGTACCTCGGCCAGGACCCGGGAAATACCCACCTTCTTGGCTATAGCCCGGGCAGTACGCTCATTATCCCCGGTAATCATGGCCGTCTCTATACCCATCTTCTCCAGCTCTCCTATAGCCTCGATGGAGTCCTCCTTCAAGGTATCAGCTACCGCTATTACTCCAGCTATT
>CAYYHL010000368.1:0-2078 GCA_964471775.1 uncultured Clostridia bacterium | reverse complement strand
CAGCTCCCTCCTATAAGTTCGCTCGCCCAAGATTTACCCTTCTTAACTGGAATCCCACCGGAAAGGGAAAGGCCGCCAGGATGCCTGACTCTTTCACCCTGTACTCCATTGAGCAATCCACAGTTTACCCCTATGATAAGTTCGAGTGGTACATAAACAAAACCAAGGAGTTGGTGGGGGAAGACGTAGCGGTAATAGCCAGCATTATGGGGGGTACTGAAAAGGGATGGGAAGAGCAGTGTGAGATAATCAAGGGTAGCAGGGCTGACCTTCTGGAGTGCAATTTCTCCTGTCCCCATGCTGCTGAGGTGGAGGAACACATCGGAGTAGCAGTGGGGTCTATACCTGAGGCAGCAGAGAAGATCACCCGACTGGTGAAATCCAAGGTGGATATTCCGGTTATTCCTAAGATTACTCCTCAAGCCGGAAATCTGGCTGCCGTGGCTCGAGCCTGTCAACGAGGAGGTGCGGACGCGGTGGTTGTTCACAATCGATTGATGGGCTTGATGATTGATATAGAAAAGGGAAGGCCCGTTGAGTGGGGTTCCTACTCTGGATTTGGTGGGCCATACATGCTTCCTCTTAGTTTGAGGTGGATAGCCAAGATAAGAGAAGAAGGGATCAGTGTCCCCATAAGTCACACCAATGGAATCTGGACCTGGGAAGATGTGATCAGGGCCATTATGGTGGGAGCGGATTCGGTTCAGACCTGTACCGCCATTATGATTAAGGGATTCGAGGAAATTACTCATTGGGTCAGGGAAATGGAAAGATGGATGGGTGGGAAAGGTTACAAGAATTTTGATGAGATCAAAGGGGTGGCTGTCAAGAATATGATCCCGGTGGACAAAATTGAGAGAGAAGTTCCGGTAATGGTGGGGGGTACCTCCAGCAAAGTGGCGGTGGTGGATGAAGAAAAATGCACCCTCTGTGAGTGGTGTCCCAGAGTATGTTTCCATGAGGCCATCTCCATGGAGGAGTATCCCGAGATTGATGAGGAAAAGTGCGAAGCCTGTGGACTCTGTGTCAGTGTGTGTCCTTCGGATGCCATCACCATAGAGAAGAAATAGGAGAGGGCAAAAAAATCCTGGCCCGGCAAAATGTGGGCAGTTTTTCCGGGGTAGAGTATCCTGTCAGGTTCTAAGGGAAAAGGAAGAGTACCCGCTAAGGAGGAGGGTTCGTGATAGTTAAGGAGGCAGATGTTCTGGTCATTGGCGGTGGGGGCGCAGGAGCCATGGCGGCTCTGAAAGCCAGCGATGCCCGAGCCAGGGTCCTTATGGTGGTAAAGGGTAAGTTCGGTAAGTGTGGCTCTACCCCAATGGCCATGGGAGCCGCCTCAGCTGTGGGCTCCTGGCATCATCCTGATGACAACAAGGAAATCCATTTTCGGGATACAGTGAAGGGGGGAGCCTATTTAAACGACCAGAATCTTGTGCGCATACTGGTTGAGGAGGCGCCAGATAGAGTTCTGGAGCTGGAAAGATTCGGGGCCATCTGGGAGCGAACAGACGACGGAAGAAGCTATCTTTTGAGAATAGGGGGAGGCCACTCTCATCCTAGGTCCGTTTATCTCGAGGATAGACCCGGCAGCGAGATGCTTAAGGCTATGAAGGGTGAGCTGATTCGGCGAAATGTAGAGGTTCTGGAAGACCTCATGGTCATAAGGATTTTGACCGATCAAGATCGAGTTGCCGGGGCTCTAGCTCTTGGGACCTACACTGGTGAAGTGGTGCTGATCAAGACGAAAGCTATAGTGCTGGCTACGGGAGGTGCCGGACAGATCTACGAGTACGCTACTCAGGATATACGGAATACGGGGGATGGATACGCCCTTTCCCTCCAGGCAGGAGCTAATCTGGTAGATATGGAATTCGTTCAATTTTTTCCTATTGGGCTAATCTTTCCGGAATCATGCAAGGGACTCATCGTTGGAGCCATGTACTATTCGCGTCTTCTGGACAAGAACAAAGAGCGTTTTATGAAGAGGTATGATGCTGAACGGATGGAACTTTCCACCAGGGACATCGTGTCTCGAGCAGTCTACACTGAGATAAAGGAGGGCAGAGGTACTCCTCGAG
>CAYYHL010000367.1:0-2082 GCA_964471775.1 uncultured Clostridia bacterium | reverse complement strand
GATTTTGAGATATGTCCTATCCCGAGTGCAGGTCCAATCTGCATCTGATAGCCTTTCGGACTGACTAGCCACACTTTTAGATCCATCCCAGCTAGATTTTGGAGAAAAAAGGAGATTCTCATCTGGAAAGTCAGGTCCCGCCGGAATCTTAATCCTTTGTTGACCTTGATGTTTCTTTTAAAGGTCTGCCCGAGAAGAAAATCCAAGTAAACCAGAGACCGGTAAGGCTAAACCATCGGTGAGGATGGAAGGGGACCCTATGGAGCTGCTGCTCTGACCATCGGAACAAAATGCGCTGCCTGAACTGAATTGCTCCGCCTTTTCGAAAAAGATTGACAGATCTAATTCAGAGTGGCAGAATATTTACACGTTCAAAAAAAGGTTTTGATAGACGAGGGCATAGATTCATTTTTAAAAAGGAGAAGGGGAAATGGGTACCATAAAGAGAAATTTGGTAATAACAATGGTGAGCGTTATTGTTTTAGGTCTTTCCGGCATGAGTTTCGGAGGGGAGGAGCTTTTTGAAAAAAGTGGGGTGAAGACTATTGAAGGACCGAAATGGGCTCCGGCGGAGATCATCGCCAAATTCAAGAGGGGAGTTTCTCAGGATGTTATTCGCCGAATAAATCAGCGCCACGGAACCTCGGTGCTCTCGATAAGCAAACGAGGCCAGTTTATGCGTCTCAGGATACCCAGGAATAGAACTGTGGATGAGATGGTGGATATTTACAGCAGAAACCCAAATGTGGAGTATGCAGAGCCAAACTTCGTAGCATCTGCTCTCATGGTACCCAACGATCCCTACTATTCTTATCAGTGGCATCTGGACAACCCTAACTATGGCGGTATTCATATGGAGTCGGCTTGGGATGTCCAAACGGGCTATTCGAGCGTCATCGTAGCTGTTGTAGACACTGGAGTGGCCTACGAAGACCATGGCAGATATAAACAGGCACCGGATCTTGCTGATACCTCATTTGTGCCGGGATACGATTTTGTCAATAACGATCCCCATCCAAATGATAATAATAGCCATGGAACACACGTTGCCGGCACAATCGCCCAGAGCACGAATAACCTCCTGGGCGTAGCAGGTGTAGCCTTTAACACCGCTATTATGCCAATTAAGGTCTTAGACCGTAATGGAAACGGGACCGTTGCGAATATAGCTGAAGGCATCTATTTTGCTGCTGATAATGGCGCCGATGTAATTAACTTAAGTTTAGGTACAGTTTTTCCATCATTTACCTTAGAAGATGCGGTAGCTTATGCTTACAATCAAGGAGTAACTGTCGTCTGTGCTGCTGGAAATGAGTACCAGCTTGGGAATCCCCCCGTTTATCCTGCTGCTTACAATGCCTATTGCATTGCAGTTGGTGCTACAAGATATGATGAAACAAGGGCATACTATTCCAATACGGGTAGTTACCTTGATTTAGCAGCTCCGGGCGGTGATCTATACATGGACCAGAACGGCGATGGATATGGCGATGGGGTTCTCCAGCAGACCTTCAATCCCAATAGCAAAAGGCCGGGGGATTTCGGTTACTGGTTCTTTCAAGGAACCTCTATGGCTAGCCCGCATGTAGCTGGCGTAGCTGCCTTAGTGATCGCTAATGGTGTTAGCGGCCCAGATAACGTAAGGGACGCTTTAAAGTTGACAGCAGAGGACAAGGACCCGTCAAGTTGGGATGAGGAGTATGGCTGGGGGATAGTCGATGCGTATGCCGCCCTCAACTATTCTCCAGGACCGGTTCATGATGTAGCAGTAACTGATATGTCAGCACCCTCATGGGCTTTTATAGGAAATCCTGTTGATGTAGTGGTAAGCGTGGCCAACCAAGGTGATTACGAGGAAACCTTTTCGGTCACCTTAACCGATACCACCGATTCTGTTGAAATAGGCACCCAACCAGTATACTTGCCTCTAAAAGAAACCGCAGATTTGACCTTCGACTGGGATACCACTGGCGCATCTATAGGTGAACATATCCTCTTAGCAGAAGCAGGCCCAGTTCCAGAAGAAACCGATTTATCAGATAATTCAATTAGACGTTTAAATGATTTTATTTTAAGATCAAT
>CAYYHL010000366.1:0-2096 GCA_964471775.1 uncultured Clostridia bacterium | reverse complement strand
ACCATTCTCTCCCGTTCATCTTTCATTGACCTAGAGCCACATCTTCTGGGTACAAAAACTGGTCTAATGACAATGTTTACGAAGGTTTGAGTGCTTTTACCCCAATTGTACGGGGACTGCCTGGTTCTGTTTAGTATTGGCGGGGTATGCGGGTTTCCTGGACTTCGGCATCCCCTCCTCTAGGAGACTTTTCAGCGGCGTAGCAGAGAGGACAAAATGTGGTGAATCTGTGAAGGAGAATGCAGAAAGAATGGGGATGGTGGCCTGGGAGGAAGCGGTTAATATCTTGGTCCTACACAGAAGACCGAAGGCCAGGGATCAAACTTTCTTCCGGGAGACATGCTCCGAGTATGGCCCAAACCTCGATATCAGGAACAGGCCTAATAGGGATTGTTTTCGAGACGTGACTCACTTGACCCCATTAGTCGTCTTCCTACTTTGTGGGCATTCGACACTGCCACAGGAAGAGGATACACAACAGTCACCCTGCCTTGGCATTAGGATCGTTTTGTGGTTAGGCGAGGTGAACCCCCAGAGCTACGCAAAATAGGCCAGGGGTTCACTCCAGATGTCTCTACTCTGTCTTGATTGCTGCTTTGACCTTCTTCATCATTTCCGGATCGTTCAATTGGTCGTCAGTGTAGCCGTGCACTTCTTTGCTATGCTTTGCGACGTCTGCCATGAGTTCCTCTTCAGTGTCCCCATGGGCAACGTAGGAACAATCTACTCCCACGTCTCGACACGCTAGAGTCTTTGCCACTGTTATCACCTCCCCGTGAAGACTGTAATTGATGCTGACTTTTTCTTAATCACCTGATACACGCGAACAATAAGTCCCAGCACTCGTCTCCAAGATCAAGGAAACCCCCGCTGTTTCACCGGCCACATGAGGCAACACCGCAGCACTCAACTTGGGATCCGCCCTTGCTCCTTCTTCTTAGAAAGGTGGCCCGTAGTGATTGCTCTCGATACGGTCCTGAGAATCTGGGCGAGTGTAAGTTGCTCCTCCGGGCCCAAGAAACCGAACCTATGGCACGATGCAACCTACCTCTTTTCCAGAACCTTCCTGGGACACGGCTAAGATCTTGGGAGTTCTCTTCTCCTACAGTCTCGGAACCCTCGTACTCTCCGTACGTTTTTGTCTCTACTATCTGCCTGAAGGCTTCCCACCGAAGATCGTTCTTGCCGGTACTGCGAGGTCAAGGATGAGAAGCACAATCCCCACCGTAATCATGGTAATCAAACCAGCGCCAGATCCAATTGTGAGCGAGTAGCCGAGATAAAGCCTCCAAGATATTCCCCTTCCCACCAAGAGAGAGAACCACGACCACCTCTCAGTTCTGCGGTAGGCATTCGAGGCAATAAGGATGATGAGTAGGCCTACCGTGAGAGCCAACGCCCCCATCGTCCTTACGCCCAGCACGTGTAGCACAGCTGAGCTGCCCCCATTTATTGTACCACTTTTTGAATTAGAGTCACGGGTATAATGGCCTCGGGAGCAGGTGGTCGGTAACCAAGACCACTGTGCGGTCTTACTTGGATGAGGAAGCAAAATCACTTGTGAGGTTTGCGGCTTTCGGTCTCGCCTTGGCGATTTGGCTGTTTTGGATTCTAGGTCCAGTGCTCTACCCAAGACGACAACTGTCCCTAGCTGAGCTGTTAAGAGACCGCTCTTGTCCACGCCGCCGTCGGCTTCACGTCAAGGGTTTCACTAGCTCAAACTCGCATGTCATATTGCGGCCACAACATAAGAATGAGGAATGACACAGCAGGTGTCTTCCGAGGTAATCTCGGTTTGTGAATTACTCGGAGCTCGCTACGCATTAATCCACCTGTCAGAGGAGTGTGAGCAAAAGCGCCTAGCGACGTGCCGTTCTCACTCTTTCTCAGTTTCTTTCAATGGTGCCAGTCCTCCTTCGGACTCAGGAAAGGTCTCCGCATCAATGAGGTCTATCAAAATCCCGCGGCAAGCATCCTTCGGTAGAACGTAGGCTTCTCTAAGCAGGGCACATCCAGGAAAAGGGTCAACGTACTCCTCTTCTTTTATGGTAAAGCCTTTTTCTTTCAACTCCTTAACCTTAGCATCAAAATTGTCG
>CAYYHL010000365.1:0-2108 GCA_964471775.1 uncultured Clostridia bacterium | reverse complement strand
GATGAGCCATCAAATCCTGCGCCGTCTTCCAGAGCTACTTCCAGCTCCTCCAAGGGGATGGAAAAGCTCTTCAGAAATCCCAATATGTCGACAAACCACAGACGGACAAAGCTGACCTTATGCTTTCTTGCTTGCTCCAGCACCCATTTTTTGTCCTTGGCTTCCATTATTTTCTGATCCTCCTTTTCCCTGGAAAAATTGACAAGATTTGCTTTGAGGGTGCACTCCACAGTGTCTTTTCATCAGGGCTGAGTTTGGGATTAGCCTTGGTGATCGTATTCTTGCAGTACTCTTTCCTGAATGAGTTCTCTCAATTCCTGGTTAAGGGGGTAGGCAGTATCTATGAATTCTCCATTCGGCAGCTTGCGAGAAGGCATAGCCACAAAAGGACCGTCCTTTCCCTGGATTACCTTGAGTCCGTGAATCCGGAATGAATCATCAAAAGTTATGGTTGCCCAGGCTTTGAACCTGTCTTTGCCCTCAACTTTCCTGATCTTTACTTCCGAAATATTCACCCTAGGCCTCCTTGACACTTTTGTCGGTGGCTCGCACTGCATTAACTCTTAATTCTCTTCCTAGTCTACCAAGGATATTCACTACTCTTTCTTGATTTTCCGCCACCGCGAAAAGACAAGATCCGCTTCCCGTCACCAAGGCACCTGTTGCTCCTGCTTCTATGAGTTTCGCTTTGATGTCTCGCAGAACAGGAAATTCTTCAACAACCACCTCCTCCAGTTTGTTATACAGAGGAAATTTGTTTACTCCTCTTATGCCTTCCTCTTTCAACAGTTCTTTAACGAGTTTAATATCTAGCCTCTTTTTTGTCAATTTTCCCTTGAGCCTGGAGTACACCCACGAGGTAGAAATTGGGATTCCGGGATCCACCAGGAGGAACCAGCCGTCTTTTAGCTGAGGAAGAGGTACGATTTTCTCTCCCCTTCCTCGAACTAGAGCTGTCCCCCCTGCCAGGCAAAAGGGAACATCCGATCCCAATCCAAGAGCTAACTTTGAAAGATCCAACAAAGAAATATCAATGTCAAAGATCTTCCTCATACCTATGAGGGTAGCGGCGGCATCGGCACTACCTCCTCCCAGTCCTGATCCCACGGGAATATTCTTTTGAATTTCTATTTCTAGTCCCTGTTTTATCCCAATTGTCGCTAGGAGACTTTCCGCTGCTCGGTAGCAGATGTTTTTCTGGCCCAGGGGAACTCCCTTGTTTTTGCAAAGAATCGTAATTCCCCTCCTTCTGGGCCTCAAGATGAGCTTATCATACAGTCTCACCGACTGAATAATGGATTCAATCTCGTGATAACCATCACTGCGTCTCGCCAGTATGTCCAGATAAAGATTGATCTTAGCTGCTGCCTGGAGCGTTACCTCGTTCAGTTTTTCTATCCTTAAGATGAAATTGGATCCCTCAGTTTTTCTCGAATTTTGAATTATTTTCTCATTCCGGGATCCTGAAGTGCGTGAAGGTAGAGAGTGACGTCGGCTTAAGGGGCCGGTGAAGTAGGGGAGAGCACAGTTTCCTCGCGCCTATAACATCTCTTTCATATCTTGGTCCTTGCTATTCTGGTGCAAACTAGAATTGAAGGCCTTTCGCAGGCATCGATTCCCCAAATTGGCACACCGGGAATTGGTGGCTAGCTACATTCCGTGTAACCGCAGGACTTACAGATAAAGCATCCTCCTTCGTACTCAATGGCACTGGAACCGCAGTCCGGGCAAGCTCCTATCCATCTACCCCTTCGGAATGCGCTCGTCTCAGACTCCTGGTTGGATTTAGCCTTGTCGTCTATCTGGGGCTTTTCTAGGGAAGGTAAGGGATTTTTCTGGCTGCCCCTAGATTTCTTGGACTCCCCGTGCAATTCGATAGCTTTGGCTACCGCGTCAGCACAGGAGAGAATTTTCTCCTTGCCAAATCTATAGGATCGGTCGCAGGTTATGCCTTTCAGTTGTTTGGCTACCTGTTGCCAGGAAATGCCACTCCTCAGGCATAGAGAGGTCAAACGGCCGATGGCTTCCGTTTGAGAGGCGGCGCACCCGCCGGACTTTCCCAGTTGGGCGAAAACTTCAAACGGATTTCCTCTCCCATCTTCATTTAT
>CAYYHL010000364.1:0-2111 GCA_964471775.1 uncultured Clostridia bacterium | reverse complement strand
GTCCCACGAAGGGAGAACATGTGCTGAGGAAGTGACAAGACCAATGCCTAGCCCAGGGTAGTGCAGGGCGAGCAAGGGACATATTCGTAAAAGGGTTTTTAGGAGTCTAGCACAATGCCTAACGCTCTGGGGGAAATTGTTCCCATAATGGGCCTTCTTGGAAAGGAGATTAGGATACTTCCGGCGGTGGGAGGAGCTGTAGAATTCCTGCAGCGTCCTGACCAAGAAGAAATTGAAGATGCTGTCATAAATAAAGATGTCAACACCGTCAATGCTTTCGCTGAAATTCCCGAACCAGTCCCTCCGAATAACTACCGCCCGACTCCACCACTCTCAAGATCAGAGAAGCCTTTCTACCGGTTCTTCATCGATGGAAGCATCCGCACCTACTTCCTGGGAACAGGCATGGAGGGAAGGAGATCATTTCCCATTGAATTGGCCCAAATCGGAGCGACAGTCGTGGAGAGAAATGATGATGGGAGAATCCAAATTCATTCTCACTCGCAGCAGATTCTTCTACTGCTTCCCAAACAGAATCAGGGAATATCGGACACTGTATGGGACAAGATTCAGAGAATGCGTACGCCTGATTATCTTAGAATCGTCGATTTTAGCTTGCCAGACCGCCTCGGCGACGCAAGGAACGATCCACGAGACAAGGCTGGCGGAAAAGCTCGCTCGGAAATGCATAAATTAGAAATAGAGCTTATCAATTCTACAGACGAGTTACGATCCGAGGACAATTGGCTCGTCCTCGATGGGAGCGTTATGTTCGTGGAAGAGACTCTCTGGGACTCGTGGAAAAAAATGGGAGAGCCTTTTATCATTGGTGTGGCAAAATCCTTCAAGAAAGATCCAGTATTTCAATTCGGACGGAGGTCTTCAGAAAGAAAAGACATCACAAGCATTCTCGCTAGCCTTCCCCATGCTCACCGAACTTCGGCTTTCAGAGCCTACGATGGCAAAATAGCCTTTTGGT
Source organism: uncultured Clostridia bacterium (assembly GCA_964471775.1). Lineage (GTDB taxonomy): Bacteria > Aerophobota > Aerophobia > Aerophobales > AE-B3A > SOJT01. The sequence goes on along the minus strand of CAYYHL010000364.1, from coordinate 1,132 downwards.
ATGTAAGACTCAGAGAGCAGAAAGAGTTGGACTATCCTCTAATGGGTGTCGTCAAGGTTGAGTTCCCGTGTCCGAACCAAAAGCCTATATCTTGCGAACTTGCTGACCTTATCTCACGCGCTTTGGTTGCCGAGAGAAACGTATCCCCGTATGGGTTAGACAGAAGATGGCACTGTTCTCTTTATCCGATATACATTGCTGAGCAGGTAATAAAGAATAAATTCTTTTCAAGAGAGGTTCTGATGGGGTGCATAAAGTGGCCCAGACCTCAAATAGGAGGTTTAGCATGAATGAGAAACAGGCTAGACAGGAGATTGGTAAGACCTCTGCAACTGACAGGGAAGCCAACACTTCCGACAAGTTTGCCTTCTGGCTTGCTCCAGACGTAATAGTAAATCCGTTTGACATTGTTGAAGTTGAACAAGTGAGTCACGAAGGGAAAAGCAAGACCTTTGGCTTAGTCACCATTCTTGAACACAGAACTGACTCTCCTACACATCTTGCAAATTTTATCTCCAGTGATTTCGGAGAACTTGCTGAGGAACCAAATACGCCACGGCAGGGAACCACTGTGGCCAAGGTGAATGTCTTGAGCAATGACAAGGACATTTATATGCCCGTTACGAGCGAAAAGGTGATTAGATTCACTGATGAGAACGGAATTCAAGTCGCCCTTGGCATAGACACAATGCAGAAGAAAGACAGAATACCGGCTGGTCTCATAAGGATGAGCAACGGGGCCACTGCTGTGGGCTATATTGACAGGCGCTATGTCCTAGGACCGGAGTCTGCACACCTCAACATAACGGGAATTAGCGGACTTGCAACGAAGACTTCTTATGCGATATTTCTCATTCAGTCCATTCTGCAAAGGACACCAGAGGAAGACAGAAACAAGATCGCTGTCATTATCCTTAACGTCAAACACGGGGACCTACTCCAAATTGACCAAAGACCGGATAAGGACTTACCCGTAGACCAGATGGAAATGTGGGAGGCCCTCGGTCTAGAGCCAAAACCGTTTGAATCGGAAAGGACCCACTATTTTCTGCCGCGGGGGCATGACGGCCAGCCAAATTGCTTTCTCGAACCCGGCCCCTACAATCTTTATGCCTACGATCTGGAAGCCACC